>CALQCP020000045.1 GCA_943329105.2 Chitinophaga pinensis
CGTTGGGGCGAGCCGCGATTCACCGTGGATGTTGATCTTGTTGCAATGACTGCAGTCAGTCGAGATGCGGAAGCGGTCGATGCGTTGTTAGTGAAATTCATTCCGCGCATGCCTGATGCACGGGCGTTTGCGCTTGCTCATCGCGTTCTGATTCTGGAGAGTTCGGAAGGCGTGCGGCTTGATGTTTCACTTGGTGCATTGGAGTTTGAGCGAGACATGGTTGCTCGCTCAACCGAGTGGTCCGTCGACGGATGCCCCTCGATTCGTACATGTTCAGCCGAAGACCTGTTGGTGCTGAAGGCATTTGCCGGGCGCGAAAAGGACTGGGGTGATATCCGCGGGATCATTCGTCGGCAGGGTGCAGCCATCAATCGGAACACCGTGGTTCAGCGCCTGACACCCTTGGCAGAGTTTGCCGAACGCCCTGAAGCGCTCAGGGGTTTACAAGAAATGTTCCGTGATTCGTCAGCTGAGTGACTGGCCTCGTGCTGACGTCCACACTCCTCGCCCCCTGGCGTTTACGCGTCTGGGGGCGTGTGTGCGGTTCTGCCTTCCCACTCCCGATCACCCGCACGGCGCTCCGCATACCCTCCGCGCATCGAAGCGCTTGTTCCAACTCCAGCCCGTCGCAATGCGTGGTTTGCCATGCTCCTGATCTGTGCGTTCGCGGTGCTGGCGTATCTCCCCGCGCTGCAAGCAGGGTGGATCTGGGATGACGACTCGTACATCCTTGACAACACCGCAGTGCAATTGCCCGAGGGCATCCTGCACGCGTGGGTGCCGGGCGCCACGCCGCAGTACTACCCGCTGGTGTTCGTCAGCTTCTGGGTGCAACATGCCTTGCACGGGCTTGACCCGTTTGGCTACCACCTGGTGAACCTGCTGCTGCACCTTGCATCAACCGTGCTCTTGTGGCGGCTCTTGGTGGCGCTCCGCCTGCCTGGGGCGCTCTTTGCCGCCGCGCTCTTTGCAGTGCACCCGGTGCAGGTGGAGACCGTGGCATGGGTGACCGAGCGAAAGAACGTCCTCTCCATGGCATTCAGTCTGGCATCACTCCTGGCTTGGGTGCGATTCCTGCAAGACACGCGCCCGTTCAGCGCGCGTGCGGGCTGGTGGGGCGCATCGTTCGTCCTCTTTGCACTTGCCATGCTGTCAAAGACCACCGCGGTGGCGGTGCCCGTGGCGATGGCCGCGATCGCGTGGTGGCAACCGTGGGCGGAAGAAACGTTGACACCTACGTTCGCGAAATCCGCCCGCGCTGCCTCTGCATCCACGAAATCTCTGCTCACGCACTCCACGCGTACCCCTGTACCGGCAGCCAACTCCGCGCAATCAATAGTTGCCTTAGTTCTCCCGTTCTTTGTAGTGGGCGTCGCACTCGGCCTCTTCACCGCGTGGGTTGAGGCCACATTCGTCGGCGCGCGCGGAGCAGAGTTTGCACGACCAGCCCTCGACCGACTTCTGCAAGCAGCGCAAGCGTGGTGGTTCTATCTGGGCACATGGTGTTGGCCACGCGGTCTGATGTTCGTGTACCCGGCGTTTGACGGACCGACCTGGCTTCCATGGTTTGCATTGGCGTCTGGCGTCGCAGTGGCAGTCGCGGCCATCACCGCCATGCGGCGCGGCGTGCGCGGCGCAATGGTGGCATTCCTCTGCTACTCAGCGGCCATCTTTCCGGCGCTCGGATTCATCAATCTCTATCCGCTTCGGTTCTCGCCAGTGGCTGATCACTTCGGCTACGCCGCAAGCGCAGTGTTAGCTCCGGTAGCCGCATGGTGCCTCGTCCGTGCATGGCGAGCCATCAACAATCGCGGCGTTCCGTGCGCCATCGGCTCAGCACTCGCAGTGGTGCTCGTTGCATCGCTCGCCGTCATAGCGCGCGGGCATACCGCGAAATTTGCCAACGTCGAGACGCTCTGGCGCACCACGCTGGCAGACAACCCGCGCGCGTGGCTCGCTTCCAACAATCTGGTGAGCATGTTGCTGACCAATGTGCAAGAATCAATCGACGCCGGCGACACCGCGGCGCGCGACCGCGCCTTAGACGAAGCCGCGCGCCTTGCTGAAATTTCCGTGGAACTCGCCGGCACGATCGACATGCCCGTGCAGTCAAACATGAGCGAAGTCCGCCGGCTGCAGGGCAGGCTGCCAGAGTCACTGACCGCGCTGGATGTCGCGCTCCTTCTGGAACCCAACGCCCCTGGTCCACATTGGCAGCGCGGCCGCATCATTGAACTCATGGGGAACTTTGCGGCAGCGGAGCCTGATTACGCGCGCGCCGTAGAACTTTCGCCACGCAACGGCATTTACCTGCGCGAATGGGTGCGCTGGCTCACCAAGTCTGGTCGTCTGCGCGAGGCGCGTGAGATTGCCGCGCGCATTGTTGCGGTGGACCCTGGCGATGCCGAGTCCCTTGCCAATCTCGGCGCGCTTGAACTGGAGATCGGCGAAATCCCCGCCGCGCGCCGCGATCTGCGTCGTGCATTGACCATGGCGAACGGCCCGCTGGCAACGGTGATCGCGGTGCGCTGCGCGCGCGCGTGCCTTGCGCCTCCGGTTGATCCAGAATCGGCTGCGCAGGCGCGCGCTATCGCCGAGCAGCTCGTGCGCGAAACCGAAGGCGTTGATCCGCTTGCATACGTCTTACTTGCACACGCACAAGCCACGCTTGCCGATCCGAAAGCGCGCGAAACCCTTGCGCGTGCCGACGAGTTGCTTGCGAAATCCTCCGCCGAAGTGAAGGAATTGGCTGCAGCGGAACGCGCCGCAACGGAAGCGCTCTTGTCCGCGGGCAGTCCGGCAGCAACGCTTTCCCGATAGCAACAGGCAAGCGGATCACATGTAGGCCGATCCCAGTCACAAAGACGCAATACTGCAGATTTCTAGCGTATATCGACCGCTATTCATGCACATCCAGCACCGCGCGCTCGCGCATTTCCACAAATTGCTGCGCATAGAGATCGTGGTATTTGCCGCGCGCACGCATGAGTTCGGCGTGCGTTCCGCTCTCAACGATCCGCCCACCATCAACCATCACAATCCGCGTGGCGCGGCGAATGGTGCTGAGCCGATGTGCAATCACAAATGAAATCCGGTGCGCCAGTACGCGATCCACCGCACGCTGAATGGTGCGTTCTGTTTCACTGTCAACGCTGGAAGTTGCCTCGTCCAAGATGAATACATCTGGATCCTTGAGGAACGCGCGCGCCAGTGCAATGAGTTGCCGCTGCCCAAGACTGAGCCGTTCGCCCGCTTCACCGGCTACAAATCCCCAACCGCCCTCAAGACCATCAATAAACGAGTCCGCGCCCACTGCCGCCGCGGCAGCCTTCACTTCCTCGTCAGTGGCGTCAAGGCGCCCGTAGCGAATGTTCTCCAAGATGGAAGTATTCCGAAGCCACGGCGACTGCTGCACCACACCAAATCGCCCCTGGTGCCAAGCAAGCGGTCGTTCGCGCATATCCACGCCGTCAAGCAGAATCCGTCCAGCAGTTGGCTCATAGAACCGCGCCGCCAGATTCACCACCGTGGACTTTCCAGCCCCGGTCGGGCCGACGAACGCAATGGTGTCGCCAACCCGCGCTTCCAGGCTGAAATCACTCAATACCGGCTCACCAGCCACATACTCAAAGCTGACATTCTCAAAGGTGATGCGCGTGATTCGCGCCGCGCTGAAATCCTCAGCCTGCGCACGCACCGCGTCCGAATCACTGATTGTGGGCACCGTATCAATGAGTGACTGCACTCGCTCCGCTGCAGCCTGCGCGGAAAGCAAGTCAACCACACGCTGCGAAACATCAATGATCGGCCACGTGAAGAGCAGGGCGTACTGCATCAATGCAACCAGCGTTCCAGCTGACATCTCACCCGTCTCCACGCGCAGCCCGCCGCGCCACAAGGCGATCGCCACACCAAGGAACGAAGCGCTGGTCACCACCGGCACAAACACTGCGGACTGGAATGAATTCCGCATGGAATGCACTTCCATTTCCGTCGTCAAGACAGCAAACTCCGCGTCCGCAGCATCTTCGCGCGCAAGACTCTTCGTAGTCCGCACGCCAGCAATGCCTTCAGAGAGAAACGCCGTGATGCGTGAATTCGTCCGCCGCACCAACCGTGAACTCTTGAGGAGTCGCGATTGAAACAGCACCGCCAGCGCCGCCAACAGGGGTAGCAGCAGAATCATCCACACCGCCACGCGCCAATCGAGCCACAGCATGCACGCCGCGCTTCCACTCACAATGGTGGTTGCCCAGAAGGTGTCAAGAATCACCCACGGAGCAATGCCGCTTACCTTGCCGCAGTCGGAGGTGACCCGCGAGACCAACCATCCGGTCGGGCGGCGGTCAAAGTAGCCAAATTGCAGCTCCTGGAGCCGCGCAAACGCCCTTTCGCGCAGCGTGAACGCCAGCCCCGCGCTGATGCGGCCGGCTGCACGGATGAAGAGGAATACCCCTGCGCCAAAGCACAAAGCCAGCGCCGCCCATGCGCCCGCCAGCCACATGAACCGCTCGCCCATGCCATGTGCAATCGCCTCATCAATCATGGCCGCGTTCAAGAGTGGCCGCGCCGATTCAATGGCGGCGATACCAATACCGCCGCCAACCAATTGCACCGCGGAACGTTGATCTTGCAACGCAGTGCCAATGATCCGCTTCCATAAACCCAATGAGATCGATCCCGGTGCCGGTGCGTCTAGATCGTCATGAACTTCATTCATCGCGGAGCCTCCGCATCACTGGCCACCGCAACGCGTTCTTCATCTTCTAACTCGGCCTGAATAGCCCACAAGCGCTTGTACAAACCATCGCGCGCGATCAGTTCCGCGTGCGTTCCATGGTCAATGACACGGCCATGCTCCATTACCACAATGCGATCCGCCTCAGCAAGTGTCGAAAGCCGATGTGCAATCACAATGGTTGGCACCCGACCGCGCCGCGCGCGCATGGCGTTCAAGATGCGCCGCTCGGTATCGCCATCAACCGCGCTCAACGCGTCGTCTAGCAGCAGAATGTCCGCGTCGCGCACCAGGGCGCGCGCAATGGCAAGTCGCTGTCGCTGCCCGCCGGAAAGGGTGATGCCGCGCTCGCCGATCACGGTTTCCCAGCCGCGCTGGAAACGCAAGACTGAGTCATGAATTGCCGCAGAATCTGCCGCTTCAGCAATCGCCGCTACCGGTAGTTCCGGGCGCACAATGGCCACGTTCTCACGGATCGATCGTGAATAGAGAAACGGCGGCTGCAACACGCTTGCAATGCGCGATCGGAGTAGCGAACGGTCCAGCAATCGAATGTCCGTCCCGCCGATGGTGATGCGCCCCGATGTCGGCTCATGGAATCGCAGCAGCAGGGCAGCAAGCGTTGACTTGCCGCATCCGCTCGGCCCCATGATGGCGACGGTCTCTCCTGCACCCACCGTCAGATCCACCCCATCAAGCACCGTGTTGCCGCGCGGGTATGCAAACCGCACGCCCTCAAATCGAATGCCGCCAGCCGGTAGCGCTGCGTGCACCGGAACGGTCTCACTCGCCAAACGCGACGCGTCGCCCGCCGCTTCACCACGCGCCTCGCCCCGCGCCTCATGCCGCGCCTCACCCCGCACCTCATCGCCTGCATCTTCCGCCGCTGGATCCATGATGGCATGCAGCCGTTCAATAGCCACCGCCGCCTTGCCCAAGTCAGCAAGCATGCGTCCCAAGTGCCGAATCGGCCAGATGTACATGTTGGTGGCAAACAGGAAGAAGAAGAACTCACCGGCGCCAAGCGATCCGCCAGAAACCAGCGTCAGTCCAACCACCAATACCAGCAGAATCTGCGCCAAGCACGTCACGTCACTCAACGCCCAAAACTGCGAAAGTCCGTCAAACAAGCGAATATCAGCATCGCGATGCGCCGCGTTCCGCTCACGGAACTCTTCGCGTTCAAACGATTGCCGCCCAAACGCGCGCACCACCCGGATGCCTGCAATGTTCTCCTGCGCTTTCGCGGTCAGGCGTCCCTCGGCCTCATCTTTCGTACGGAATCGATCACTCACCGTGCGGAAGTACAGACCAGCGAAAGCAACCACCGGAATCGCCAATACAGTGGAGGCAATCGCCATACGCCAATCAATGGCAAACATCAGCGGTATAGCAATCAGCAACAGCAGTATCGCCCGCCCCATTTCCGCAATCTGATTGGCAAGCACATTCTGCACAGTGTCCACATCACTGGTGGCGCGCTGCAGCAAATCGCCACTTTCATTGGCATCAAAGAAGGGCACCGGTAGACGCACCAGCCGCGCATGCACACGCTCGCGCAGTCGCCGCACGCTGCGCTGCGCCGCACGCGCCGTCATCCATCCGCGCAAGATGTTTAAGAGCCCGGCGGCCACCGCCGCCACCGCAATCACTACGCCCGGTTTCCAGAGATCCGCACGCACCACCTCCGGGCCGCCGAGTTTCTCAATGATCCACGCGCTCATGGCCCCCATACGCGTGCCGGGCGCAGAGAACACGCCGTCGATGACAGCCTGCGGAACCAGCGGCACCACGTAAGAGAAAGTCGCTGCCAACGCCTGCACGGCAATGGCGCCTGCATAGAGCGGACGATCAGTGCCAAGCACAATCCACAGATCGCCCAGGCGTCCAAGAGCGAACGAAGGCTTGCGCTTGGGGATATCCGTCATGAATCATTACTCATAAGCGGAACCACTCCAGCGTCGTTCACCGCGCAACCAACCGTCATCTCACGGCGCCGCAATACCAAACGCCGCGCATTCGCCCAAGTCCTCAGCGATGCGCAGCAATTGGTTGTACTTCGCAGTGCGATCCGTCCGCGCCGGCGCGCCAGTCTTGATCTGCCCGCAGTTAGTCGCGACTGCCAAGTCTGCAATCGTGGTGTCCTCAGTCTCTCCAGAGCGATGCGACATGATCACGCGGTAGCCGTTGCGCGTTGCCATATTCACGGCGTCGAACGTCTCAGTAAGCGTGCCAATCTGGTTCACCTTCACCAGAATCGCATTGGCGCAACCTTCCTTGATGCCGCGCGCCAAGAACTCCGGATTAGTGACAAACAAATCGTCACCGACCAACTGCACCGTGCTGCCAAGCGATTGCGTCAAGCTCTTCCAGCCCTTCCAATCATCTTCAGCGAGTCCATCTTCCAGCGAACGAATCGGCCACTTCTTGCACCACTTCTCCCACATGGCAATCATGTCATCACTGGAAGCCACGCGCTTGGGGTCACTCTTAAAGAAGCGGTACCCCTTCTTCTTCACAGCCTTCGCCTCATTGGCAAGCTCACTCATAGCGGGGTCAAGGCAGATAGCAATCTGCCGACCAAGGTCATAACCAGCCTTCTTGACTGCTTCCGCAATCACTTCGCATGCAGCCTCGTTTGACGGAAGATTTGGCGCAAAGCCACCTTCATCGCCAACCGCCGTTGAGAGTCCCTTGTCATGCAGCACCTTGCGCAACGTGTGATAGCACTCAACACCGGCGCGCATGGCATCGTGGAAGTTGCTGAAACCAAACGGCTGAATCATGAACTCTTGGAAGTCGATGCTGTTGTCTGCATGCTTGCCGCCGTTAATGATGTTGAGCATCGGTGCTGGCAGGCGTCGTGCACCCGCGCCGCCCAAGTAGCGCCACAGCGGCATGCGACACGCCGCGGCAGCAGCGTGCGCGGTGGCGATACTGATTCCCAGAATCGCATTCGCCCCCAACTTTGATTTAGTGGACGTGCCATCCAGCTCAATCATCGAATGGTCAATCGCGGCTTGGTCGCGTGCGTCCATCCCCAGCACCAACGGTGCGATCCGCGTGTTGACATTGGAGACCGCCTTCAGAACACCCTTACCCATCCACTGCTTCTTGTCGCCATCGCGCAGTTCCACGGCTTCATGTTCGCCGGTGGACGCGCCACTCGGAACCAAGGCGCGCCCGAACGATCCGCCTTCCAGGGTCACTTCGCACTCAAGCGTTGGGTTTCCGCGGGAATCAATGACCTGACGGGCGTGGATGGAATTGATTTCAAACATGGCGAGTGCTCCTATGAAGGGTGGCCCGGAAGTGTACGGAACGGGCAGGTACCGGTGTGCCACGGCCGCGCGCGGGTTACCTGGTTCGTCCGTGAAGTCTGAGTAAGTATCAGGGCGCGATGGCGTCCCAAACATCACGCACCACCCAGCTCATGGCGTCCATGGCCGCGTCGGTTCTGCTTGCCAAGTGCGGCGCCAGGTGGGCGTTGGGAATTCCAAGAAGGGGATGTGCCGCGTCAATCGGCTCGGGCTCATGCACATCCAAGATCGCCTGCGCACCGGGACATGCACGCAAGTGCCCCGCAAGTGCCACGTGGTCCACCACAAAGCCGCGGCTCGTATTGATGAACAACGCATCCGGTTTCATCGCATTGATCAGCGCCGCATTCACAAACCCCCGGTTTGAAGCGCGTCCATCAATATGCACGGTCACTACATCGCTTGTTGCAAACAATTCAGCAGCGCTCACCGATCGCGCCCCGCGTCGTTCAGATTCAGGGATATTCAGTACATCATGAAACACCACGTCAAACCCAATCGCGCGCGCTACGTCGGCCACCCGCCGACCAACGCGCCCAAATCCAAGGATCCCCATGCGCAACTCATTCATCTGCCGATGTGCCACTACTTCTTCCCGAATCTCGTTCCAACGCGCCTTGCTCACCGGAGCGTCCAGGAACAACCGTGGCCGCAGCGCGTCGCACACTAAGCAGGTGACATACTCAACCACGGCCTGCGTATTGGCATCCGGCGTGTTGAACACACGAACGCCGCGTCGAGCGCATGCGTCAAGATCAATGTTGTCCAGGCCCACCCCAGCGCGCCCAACCGCCCGCAGGGCCGGAAGCCGGGCGAGCAGGGCGTCATTCACCTGCGTGTAGGTCCGGACCACCAGCGCCGCGGCGCGGGGGGCGGCTGCCGCGAAGGCTGCGGACTCCGCATCGCCCACCACCAAATCAGCCCGCTCGGCGAGCCAGGTGGCGGCCTGCGGGGAGAGGTGCTCGGTCTGGATGACGGTCATGCGGGCGCTCATGGCGGCAAGGATAGGACAAACACCCAGATAAGCCCGAGAACTTGCAAACTTTGCGAACTTTCCAGTTGCAGCGCCTCGTAGTGGGAAGCAATACTTGTCCCATAGTCATGGGTGCTGGGCGCCTAGCCCTTGAAGCCCCCACTCTGGCATGCTTCCACCGACGATTCGAAACAACACCACATGCGAATCACACCACGCGCCATCGTTCTCCTAACAGCTGTATCCATGGTGACCCCGTTGTCTGCCTGGGCAGACGAGATTGGGCGCGATGCCTTGGTTGCTCGCCTGGGCGCGGCTACTCCCACTGGTGCCAATGTTGGCATTGGTCAAGTAGAGGCATCGGAGTCCGCGGGTAACTTTGGTCCAAATCGTCTGCTTGCGGAGTTTGCTGGCAAGTCGTTCATTGATATGAGCGGTGCGTCCGGCACGAGCGGCCACGCAACAACTGTTGGTCAAAATGCCTACGGAACGGCAACCAGTATCGCTCCAGGCGTTTCAAACATTTGGGTGTACGAAGCCGGTTCCTTTGCGCAAACGGCCAACCTGAACTTTGGAAACTCCATACAGACGCCGTTGGTTGCGCCAAGCAGCCCGGTACCGCTTCGAATCTTCAACCACAGTTGGATTGGTTCGTTTGGCAGTGTGGCCTTTGACAACGAAGTGCTGCGCCGTGCGGATTACGCCATGAACCGTGATGGAACGCTGTTCATCTGCGGCGAGAACAACGGTACTGGCAGTGCGATGAATTCACTGATGTCCTGCGGTTACAACGGTATCGCCGTGGGCCTGACATCCGGTGGACACAGTGCCGGTGATGTGGCTACTGGGGTCGATGGTGCCGGACGCATGAAGCCGGAGTTGGTTGCCCCCGGTGGGTTCACAAGTTTCAGCACCCCGGTCGTTTCTGCTGCCGCGGCATTGATGTTCGAAACAACAAGCGTTGCCCCGTACAACGTCAACACCACACGCCGCAAGGGGGTCACCATCAAGAGCGCCTTGTTGTGTGGCGCCACGCATAATGCCAGTTGGCAGAATCAGACTCCAACCACCGGCTCAAACCGGGGAGTAACCCTCAAGCCGCTCGACCCAGTCTTTGGCGCGGGAACGGTCAATGTCGATCGTGCCCATCGAATCCTGACGGCAAACGAAGCAGCCCCTTCCGCGACGGCGGCCGGTGCGGCAAGTGCAACGGCACAGCCGCTGGTGTCGTGGGACTATGACGTCTACGTTGCTGCGATGCAGCGCCACTACCGGATCGATCTTCCAGCCGCCGCCGATTTCTCGGCGCTCATCACCTGGAACCGCGCTCCAACTACACAATGGACCTCGGGCTCTGCACCGGCAGTGGTGAACTTGCGGCTTGAACTCAAGAAGGTCGTTGATGGCGTACCAGTAGCAATCACTGGTGATGCTGGCGTTGGCGTCTTCACCAGCGGAAATGTCCTGAGTGCCAGTGCGGTGGACAACCTGGAGCATCTCTACATCAGAGGCCTTACTGCTGGTAGTTACGTACTGAGCGTGACCCGCGACGATGCGTTGACCAACGTCGCTGCCGCCGCATTGACATGGTTTGTTGATCTTCCAGTGATCCTTGGCGATATCGATGGAAATGGAGTGGTAAACGGTGCTGATTTGGGTCTGCAACTTGGTGCGTGGGGCACCGCGGGCCCTGGCGATCTGAACGGCGACGGCATCGTGAACGGACCCGATCTGGGTGTGCTTCTTGGTGCTTGGAGCTGAGCGCTCATCACGTCAGTGCCACACCACTAGACTCCGCGACGGATGCGGACCTCATGGCGTCAAACCTTCCTCTTGGTTGCAATCGTCGCGGTCCTCGGCGTGGGGCTTGTCTATCCAATCCTGCTCACCGTCGGCGGCGCATTCCGCACCGATGACGGCGGGTTCACGCTGCGCCACATTGCGTCGGTCTTTGAGGATCCCGCCACGCGGCGCGGCTTGCTGAACGCCACGCTGATTGCGGCCATCACCACCACCATTGCCATCATCATGGCGCTCCCGCTTGCGGTGGTGGGTGCGCGGTACGCGTTTCCCGGCAAGACCTTTCTTGGCGGCTTGCTGCTCCTGCCGCTCGTGCTACCGCCCTTCGTGGGCGCCATCGGTGTTCGGCACCTCTTGGGTCGCGCGGGCGCGCTGAACGCCGCATTCGGCCTTGATATCGACTGGCTTGGTAACGGCGGCATCTGGGCGATCGCCGTGATGGAAGCCATCAGCCTGTTCCCGATCCTCTACCTCAATATCGTTGCATCGCTCGCTAATCTTGATCCCACGCTTGACGAAGCGGGCGAATGCATGGGCGCCGGCCCGTGGACGCGATTCTGGCGGATCACGCTGCCCCTGGTTCGCCCGGGCATCTTTGCCGGCGCCACCATCGTCTTCATCTGGAGTTTCACCGAGCTTGGCACGCCGCTGATGTTTGAGTACTACGACGTCACCAGTGTGCAGATCTTTAACGGCATCAAGGAAGTGGAAGCAAGCAGCCGCCCCTACGCGCTCGTAGTGGTGATGCTGGTCTTCAGTATCGGCTTCTATCTCCTTGGAAAGCTGACGCTGGGTCGATCATCGTTCGCCATGCAATCCAAGGCGTCCATCGGCCGTCAAGAGACGCGCCTCACGGGGATCCGCGCATTCGCAGCCATCGCACTCTTTGCCAGCACCGCGCTCTTTGCAGCAATGCCAGCCGTTGGCGTCATCA
>CALQCP020000046.1 GCA_943329105.2 Chitinophaga pinensis
TCCTCAACGGCCATGGCACCCTGCATGGCTAAGGCGCGCCCAGCGACTACGGGGTCGTTGCTTCGTGCGGCAATGGCAAAGGCACTGCGTGCTTCCTCGTTCTTACTCAATTCGTTGGCGGACCGTCCCACCATGTATGCCGCCTGTTGGCGCAACCCCTGATCGGTGGACTGTGACTGCACATCCTTGGAGATTCGCAGGCATTCGGCGTACCGCTTGGCGTCGTACGCACGCAGTGCATCGTCCAGATTTGCCGTGGTTTCCTGTTGGCAGCCGCCTGCCACGAGTGCCGCAGCGCACAGGATTTGCGCGGTTCGAAGGGCAGTTACTCGGGGGGTCAGCCCAGCAATTGTCGCCAAGAGTGCATGGGGTTTGGTGGCGGTCCTTCGCACGAATGTATGGTATCGACGCGCGGAATCCTTCCGCTACACGAAACATGCCACTCCTTCGACAGATTCAATGGAGCTTGACCCGCCGCGCCTTCCGTCCGGTTGCTGTGGATGACTTCCGCACCTGGACCGGCGCCACCACCCTGGTGGCATCCTGGCACCTGGCGCGTGCCGTGCAGCAGCAGAGTTCGGCCCGCAACGTGGGCATCCTGCTGCCCACATCCGGGATGTTTGCTCCGGCTCTCCTTGGTATCTGGGCAGCCGGTCGCACCGCGGTGCCGCTCAACTACTTGCTCTCGCGCAGCGACCTGGAGTACATCGCCAAAGATGCCGGGCTTGATGCAGTCATCACTGTGGGGCCAATGCTGGACTTGATTGGCGGCCCGCTTCCTGGACTGGAAGTCATTCGTCTGGACAAGATGCGATTCACTGGCATTCCGCCGGTTCGGTTTGGTCCGTCTGCTGCGTCTGATGACACCATGGTCATTCTCTACACAAGCGGTACCAGTGGTCGACCGAAGGGCGTGATGCTCTCCGACCGCAATCTCACCGAGAACGTGAAGCAAGTCTTTGAGTGGGCAGCATTTGATCAGCACGACATCATGCTTGGTGTGCTGCCGCAGTTCCACAGCTTTGGAATGACCGTCCTGACACTCTTACCACTCGCCAGCGGATGCTTGGCGGTGTACACGGCTCGCTTTGTGCCAGCCAAGTTGTTTGAACTTGCTCGTGTGCATAAGCCAACGGTGTTTGTTGCCATCCCTTCGATGTTCAACGCGATGCTGCACACCCGCAACGTGGATCCCACGGATTTCAGCAGCGTTCGCTACGTGGTTTCCGGCGGCGAACCGTTGCCGGATAAGGTTGCTGCGACATTCTTTGAGCGTTTCGGAAAGCGAATTAATGAGGGCTACGGCCTCACGGAAACAGCGCCGTGCACCAATTGGTGCTTGCCGGAGGAGTACCGCCCGCATTCCGTGGGGCGTGCGCTACCGCGCGTTGAAGAGCGGATTGTTGCACCGGATGGCCGCGTGCTTGGCCGAAATGAAGACGGCGAGATTCGAATCAAGGGAGCCAATGTCATGAAGGGGTACTACAACCTTCCGGACTTGACGGCCAGCGTCTTTGATGAGCATGGGTACTTCAAGACCGGCGATATGGGTCGCATTGATGATGACGGATTCCTGTTCATCACTGGACGCATCAAAGAGATGTTGATTATCGCGGGCGAGAATGTGTTTCCGCGCGAGATAGAAGAAGTGGTTGCGCACCATCCGTTCGTGAAGGATGCTGCAGTGGTTGGCCTGCAGGATCCATCGCGCGGCGAGGTACCGATTTGCTTTGTTGAATTGAAGGAAGGCGTTGAATGGGACGAGCAAGCCGTTCGTGCCTTTGTGCGCGAAAAACTTCCGCCCTACAAAGTTCCGCGCGAGTTTCGCGTGGTTGAACTGTTGCCGCGTAATCCCACGGGCAAGATCATGCGACGAGCACTTTCAGAACTGCTGAAGGCCGAAGGCGCTTGAACTGAGCGGCGCGCTCGCTTCACTGACGGGTTGACGGTCTCCGGCTTGACGCTGACCTCGCAGTCGCATCCCGGCATTCAGGGACACGCGCCCCACGCGCCAAGTAGCAGTCCAAGATCCGCGCCGTTGATCTGGCCGTCCAGATTCAAATCGCCCAGTCCATAGAAGCCCCAATTGCCAAGCAGCAGACCGAGGTCGGCGCCATTGACAACATGATCGCGGTTCAGGTCTGGGGGGCAGAATGCGGGGCAGATTGGGCCAGGTGCGGTCAGTGAAATGCGTCCAGCTCCAGCGATCTGCGAGGTTTCTCCACCGACCCGAATCAAGTAGGTGTTGCCGCACACTGAAGAGAACTGCACGCGCGCGCCGGTGCTCGGGCTGCAAATCACGCTGCTCGAACCGCAGCCAACCACCGTCGGTAACGCGCATGTGCCTCCGTAGACCACGATACGCAGGTCAGTTGCCGCGCCGCAGGTGTTGACTACCACGTTGCCGGAGCGTTCGCCGTTATAGGAGTACCACAGGTCCGGACCGATGTTGACACCGGTGCCAGATTCACACGTCACAGGAATTCCGGGCGCTTCAACCGCCGCGCGCATGGTGCTGAACTCGATGGTCTCCCCAATACTGATTGGCAGCGCACCGGCGCAGGTGTCGTTTGCTGGAATTGGTGCGCCGCAGGTGACGGCTGCTTGACGAGCGCAGTCAAAGTCCCACGTGCTGCTGCAGCAGAATGGGTCGATCACGCAGGTGGCGCTGCAGCAGGTGGCGTTGTTGCAGCCGGGACTTGCATGCACTTCAAAGCATGGGCCAGCATTGATTGAGCAGACCGGTGAGCAGCCGAGTTGCGAAACGTCAACGCGCACGTTGTAGCGCGGAATGGAATCGCACAGGATATTGGCGCTGGCACCCACGGTTGGGAATGTTCCTGGTGCCACAAGTACCCAGTAGTTGCCGGGGGCTATGCATGCCGCGGCGGTGACATCGACGCAATTGGGGGAGTTGACCTTGATCAGTGCCGCTGGAATATTCACTGGGCACGAAGCAGGAACCAAGACTGCAAACGTTGGAATAGTGGATGCCAAGTGCAGGGTGGCGCGAGCCAGGCCGTCGCCATCTGCATCGGGAATGGTGATCGAATAGATATCGCGATCGCCGTTCCACACTCCCTCAACTACGACTCCATTCAGTTGCCCGCATGCGCCGCCGCTGGCCAACATCGGCGTGGGTGTTTGCCCGGCGCTTTCGCATGGGTCATTGTTGCGCGTGCCGCATGTTTCTGGTTCAGTGGTGGCGTTGGCTGGACATGCCAGCGTGCATCCGCCGCAATACTGGACTGCCCAATTCACGCAGAATTGATCCCACGCACCGGAGCAGCACGAAGGGTCGACACCGCACACCACATTGCAGCACGCGGTGTCTTCACAGCCGGGGGTGGAGTGCAATGCTGTGCAGCCGCCTTGACCGGGGAGACCGCATTGCACTGGTGGACCAGCGACGCAGTAGAAATCAGCTTCAAAGACACAGGTGCTGTCCCAACTGATAGTGCAGCAACTTGGATCGACTGCGCAGACGGAACTGCAGCAGGTACCGTCGGAGCACGCTCCGTTGTTGTGAGGCGTGGTGCACAGGCCACTGGCCGTGGCTCCGCACAAACCAACGCAATTTGAATCAGCGGTCGCTGCACAGCCGGCATCCCACGTCACCAGGCAGCACTCGGGCTTTATGGCGCACACGGTGCTGCAGCAATCGCTGTCGGAGCATCCGGGCAGCGTGTGTGCGGTGAGACAACTATCGGTGCCGTTGCCGCAATTTTGTGCGTTGCTGCATGGAGCGAAAACCAAAGCCAGCGACGTGGCGAGGGCTACCAGTGCAGATGACAGTGTGTGTGCGAAGTTCATCGGGGAATATCAGTGGCAGTATCGGGGGAGTGTTTCGGCGTTGAGATGCTATCCAAGGTTCGCAGATGTACCGTCATCGGCTGCATCAAAGGCAGTAATGACCAATGTTCAATGGCAACTTATCCAGTGCAGTTCCCCCACGCACCGAGCAAGAGTCCCAAATCGGAACCATTCACGATGCCGTTGTGGTCGAGGTCGCCGATCCCACTGAAGCCCCAGTTTCCGAGCATGAGGCCGAGATCGCTGCCAGTAACCGCCCCATCGTGATTCAAGTCAGCTGGGCACGGCGAAATGCATGGGACACTTCCTTCGGAAATGTTCAGCGTTCCGCTACCAAATCCAGCCGATCCCCATGAACCGATTCGAATCCAATAGGTTCCACCGCACGAGAGCGTGGCGGTCATCGCGCTGAGATTGCCGCACGAGTCATCGTTGCACGCGATGACGGTGGCGCCGCTGCTCTCCGGGCAACCGGTCCACAGTTCAAGACGTGTATCGAAGGTAGCTCCGGCGCAGGTGGAGAAGGTGGCCGCTCCGTTGAACGCAGGCGTGAAGGAGAACCACACATCATTGAAGAATCCGTCGCCAATGCAGTCGCCCGAGGGAGCAGTGGGGGCGTTGCTGACCGCCGCTGTGTTGTCAAACGCATTGGCGCCAGTCTGCGCGACGATTGCAGTTGCACAGCTGTCGTTGACTGGCTGCGGAATGACGGTGAATGTCACCGTGCCGGTGCCAGTGGAGTCATAGCCACCAAGGCGCACACGCATGGTCGTTTGGCCATCGGAAAGAATATCGATGCGGCTGGTGAGTCCATCGCAACCGGCGTAATCGTCGTTGCAAGCGAGTGTTGATCCGTCACAACGGTCGTAGGCGGCCAGCCGCGTGTCGAAGCTCGCAGTCCCGCACGTGGTGATGCGGGCGACACCTGCGCTTGGCGTCCATGAATACCAGACGTCGCGGGTGATGCCGGTGCCGGTACCTTCATCACACAGTGGATCCATCGGTTGTGGCGAGTTTGTGGCGAGGCGAGTGTCAAAGGTGAGCGCAGCACCGACTGCGGGCACCACCCGCGCAGTGGCGCATTCATCATTACTTGGTGGGGTGGCATCACATGGACTGGCGTTCAGTACCAGTACATAGTTGTTGGATTCGCCAGTGCCGCAGGGGAATCCGGAGAACACCGTTGTAGCAATCAGCAGGCGATAGGTTCCGGCTGCAACGCAGGCGGTCGCGGTGCCGGGGCACGATGCTGCATCTGGGTTGCTTGAAGCAAGTACTGTCGGCGAGCAGAGATTGTCCAACAGGAAGACCCTTCCGGGGCCCTTTGAATAAAGTTCCAGCGAGATGGTGGAACCAGCAGCGACGGTGAATTGGTAAAAATCAGTGTCGCGGGTATCGCCATTTGCCCAGTAGGTTCCGCGCACGCGCGCACCGACAGCAATCGTTTGCACCGGAGTGCCTGCGCTGTTGCAACCGCCGTTCAGATCGGAGCCGCACGGTTCCGCTTCGGTGATGTTGAACGAAGGGAGGGTGCATGTTCCCGCTCCGCATGAAGTGCACAGGAGGCTGGCTCGAACGGCGCAAGTGGCGTCCCAACTGCCGTTACTGGAGCAGCAATACGGATCTTCATTGCACACCAAGCTGCAGCAGGCAGCGTCGGAGCAGAATGGCGTTGCGGCTGCCACGCAGCAGTCATTGGTGCTGGTTCCGCATGCCGGTGGAGGCGGAGCGTTTGGGGTGATTTGTAGTTGCCCGGCGCCAGCGCTGGTGACATCAAATCCACCGACGGCAATCTTGTAGGTGCTGCCCGCAGTCGCCGCAAATTGAAGTTTGCTCGTGAAGGTGGCGCAGCCAGTGGAATCATCATTGCAGGCAATGACGCTCGCGGAGCTGCACGAGGCAAAGACAGCAATCCGAGTATCAAACGCAGCTAATCCGCACGTCGAAAGTTCAAGATTCCCTGACGAGGTTGCTAGGTAGGAGAACCAACGAACGCGGTGCATGATGTCGTCGCCGGCAGATCCGAGGTCGCATAGCCCGGCGAGGTTGATGTTCTCAGTGGAGGCCACTGTGTTAAACGCGTTGAGGCCACTGACCGCGGCGATGGCAGTGGCGCACGTCGCGCCGCCGGTGTCGGTTGATCCGTCCGAGGCGATGTTCACGCTGCCCACACCGACAGTGGTTGATCCAAATCCACCGATCGCAATGTAATAGGCAGTGCCAGCGAGTGCGGGGAAGGTAACTTTCGAGGCCCACGCTTGGCCAGTGGTAATCGTGCAACCCGCAGTGTCATCATTGCATGCAATGACTGACGCAAAGTTGGAGCAATTGGTGAATACAGCGATCTTGGAATCAAACGCCACCGAGCCGCACGTGCGCGCGATGTAGGTGCCGTTGGCAGGTGCTACAAACCGAACCCACGTGGCGTTGTAGATGATGTCAGTTCCAATGGCTGAGACGTCGCAGATGCCCGTGAGGTTGACGGTGTTGCCGGCAGTAGTGGTAATGGCGGTGTCGCCGAGTGATGCGGTGAGCGGTGCTGCACACGTTTGTGCATACGCATGCTGCCCAACCAGCGGCGCCAACACCGTCGCTACCGCGATGGCGGCTCGGCGCGCGCATGTTGATACGGGGTGGGAGGTCATCTCGCGGCGGTCCTGTGCGTGCTCTGGCGATTCATCCGGGCCGTGCCCGGGATGCGGTTGAACCATGGCCGACTTCGACCATCGTTCTCGGCAATTGTGACGTAATCGTGTCGTGTTTCATACGGTCAATCAAGGCATTTGCGCTCGGAAATCCCCAACTTATTGCACACATACTGGGCATGTGAGTGAATAGTTCAAACTTTGCCTACGTTTCGGTTCTCGGCGGGCGGATCCGTGCTGGGGCGGCGGGCAAGCGGACCGCCGGTCGTTAGACTTCTAGGACTCTGAGGATGGCTTTTCTGCCGCCGTGGCAGAAGCACAAGCCTCTGGGAAGACCTGACTTTGAGAACACACCCATGTCCGTGACCATCGGTTCCCACGCGCCAGCCTTCAAACTCCCCGCACGCCCTGGACACGAAGTCGACGTCGGCAACGTCATCGGCCATCAGAAGGTGGTACTGCTCTTCATCCCCTTGGCGTTCAGCCCCGTGTGCACCACCGAGTTCTGCACCTTCCGCGATGATTGGTCCAACTGGTCCAAGCTTGGCTGCGCGGTATTTGGCATTTCCGTTGATAGCCCGTTTGTCACCGACAAGTTCAAGCAGGAACTCTCCATTCCCTTTGACATCCTCTCTGACTTCAACAAGGAAGTGAGCCGCACCTACGGAGCGCTCTATGAGAATCTGATGGGATTGAAGGGTGTTGGCAAGCGCGCCGCGTTCGTCATCAATGCCGCTGGCAAAGTCGTGTACGCAAAGGTGAATGATGAAGCAGGGCAGCAGGTGGACTTTGCAGCCATTCAGAGCGCGGTGGAATCATGCTGAACGGCGTTTGCTATCGATGCATGACTGCAGCACTCGTGGCAACCACCGTGCTGGCAAGCGTGTTCTCGACTGGGTGTTCAGTGTTTGCGCCGCCGCATTCCTCAGGCGGAATTCTGGTCATTGAAGTTCCTGCGGACAGTGGACCGGATGCAGTGGAAGCGGATCGTTCCACCCGTGAGGGGGAAATGAAGGTTGGTGAACGCCTTGAAGTCCGACTCGGTGCGTATGCGGGAACGGGTTTCGCATGGTCGCTGGCCGGTCCGGTTCCGGGCAACATGCAGATGACCACGGGTGACCCTGCTGGCAAAGTTGAGCCAGTGGCTGGTACGAAGGCCCGACCCGGTGGAGCCACCATGTCGACCTTTGGGATGACCGCGGTGGCACAGGGTGATGCGAAGATGCGCTTTGTTCTGATGCGGCCGTGGGAAACCGACGGCAAGCGCGAGGTTGCACGCACCATTGTGGTGGAGGTGGTGGTGAAGAACGCTCCAAATGCTGACGTGCACGCCACTGATCCGTTCAAGTGAGTTTGATGATTGCTGAGCGGCACCTGACCGGAGTGACGCCGGACGCCCGGGTTCACGCAGGATTGATCGCGTAAGAGGCAGCAATTGCACCGGTCTTCGTGATACAATCCCGCTCTCTCTGCGGGAGTAGCTCAATGGCAGAGCAGCTGCCTTCCAAGCAGCAGGTTGCGGGTTCGAGTCCCGTCTCCCGCTTTCACCAGCACCGACCGTCACGGTTGGGAATTGACCCCACGACGTGAATTACCGCCGCAAGAAGCGCTCTCAGGAACACGAAGCAGCCGATCACAATCACGGCGGGGCTTCACCGCGCGCGCCGCTTGATCATCCCTTGGTCTCCAAGGCGGTTGCCGAGGTGATTACCACGCCCGAGGCACTAGCGGTACTGATCGCTGACATTCGTTCTCATCCCGTGGTCGCGTACGACACAGAATTCATCGGCGAAGAGAGTTTCTATCCCAAGCTGTGCTTGGTGCAGGTGGCAACGCCCACCGCGCTCGCATTGGTGGACCCGCTGCCATTCGAGGCTGCTGGACATGACCTCGGCGAGTTCTTCCGTTCGATCGCTGAGCCGGGGCGCACGATTCTTGTCCATAGCGGCGATACCGATATTGACATTCTCCGTCGCGGAGCAGGCATTGAGCCGAGCGAGGTGTTCGACACGCAGGTCGCCGCTGCCTTGGCGTGGATGCCATGGCCTTCGAGCCTGGGCACCGTGTTGGAGACGCTCACTGGCTACCGACTTGGCAAAGCGCACACGTTCACCAATTGGGATGCCCGACCACTCACGCCCGCTCAGCTTGGTTACGCGGCGGACGATGTGCGCTACATGCACTTGATTTGGCACGTGCTTTCGGAACGCCTCGCCACGCTTGGACGAAGCGACTGGGCCGCCAGTGAAAGCCGTGAACAGCTGCGAAGTACGGCATTTGACCCCGAAGGTCAATTGCGCCGCTTGCATCGCACTGAGCCACTGCGTGCCGGTCAGATGGCGGTTGCCCGTGCGTTGGTAACGCTGCGCTATGAACTCGCCCGTACGCACGACATGCCCGCGCGCGTGGTCCTACCAGATACCACCGTCATTGAACTCGCCAAGCGAAAGCCAACCGATCGGTCTGCCATCGGCAACATTTCCGGCATTCCGCGTCGGATCGCCTCAGCGCATGCTGAAGACATTGTGGCTGCGATCGCTGGCTGCAAAGCCGTGGCGGTTGACAATGACCCCGGCAATCCGCTGGCCGACGACATGCGGGTCCGTGCGGAAAGTGATCAGCTTTGGAATGCGTTGCAAGTGCGCTGTGCATCTACGGGCCTCGCCTCCAACCTGGTGGCGACCCGCGCCACATTCTCCCGCTGGTACTTCTCGGTGGTGGAGGCGCGCCGGCGCGGGGAAGCCCTCGGCTGCGGAGAGGGCGAGGCGCCGCTCTTTACTGGGGGTGACTGGCGCATCGAGGCAGTTGGTCATTGGCTTGAAGGATTTCTGAACGGAACTGAACGCCTTGAATTGGTGTGGTCGCCGTCCGGAACGGTGGCGCCCGGTTTCTCACGCGCGCACGGCGTCTAATTTCAGGGTTGGACGGTAGACTTTTTCGTTATGACTCTGAACCACTCGACCCCGGCTCGAATCTCGTCGCTCAAGTCCGTCATTTCTGGAAGCATGTTCGTAAGAATGTGCCCGGTGTTATTGCTGGGAGCGGCCGCACTGTTTGTGCCGGCATGCGGCACCAGTTATACATATGCCTATGGGGACGGATCGGGTGGATATCCATATGACTGGAAGGTCCTTCTGAAGGGCGACAGTTTGGAAGCTTGGAAGGTGTTTCCGAGCGAGACCAAGGGTGATCCAGCGGCCACCTGGACAGCGAAGAACAACTTGCTCTTCTGCTCGGGAACTCCAGCGGGCTACATCGCCACTGTGGCCGAATACACCAACTTTGAATTGGAACTCGAGTGGTGCTTTGATCCTTCGAAGGGCGCTGGAAACAGCGGCGTGCTTCTGCGCGTGCAACAGAAGGATGAGATCTGGCCAAAGAGCATCGAAGCGCAGTTGCAGTCGCGCCATGCGGGTGATATTTGGAACATCGGCGAATTCCCCGCGAAGGTGGATCCCGCGCGCACGCAGGGCCGGCACACCATTCGTATGGGCGAGTGCAACGAGGCACCGCTGGGCGTATGGAATCGCTACCGCATTGTGATGAATGGCAGCCGATTGGAGATGTACGTGAACGGCGAACTGCAAAACGTTGCAACCGATGTTGCCGTTCTGCCTGGCCGCATCGCACTGCAGAGCGAGGGTTCGTACATCATGTTCCGCAATGTTCGCGTGCGCGAGTTGGGAACTGCCGCCAAGGGCACCACCGAGGCGGGTAAGTGACGGCCGGGAACGCTCCGGGCGCGGCTGCTGCGGATATCGGCGCAAACGGTACGGGCATGGACGCGGACGCGTGCAGCGCTGCGCATGCTGTTCCTTCAAGCACCCTGCATATGGTTCGACCCAATCCGGCCAACGCAGTGCCAGTGGCCATGGATGGCGTGAAGGACACGCGCATGGAAATCTTGGTCGGTCGCCAGCATGGCGCTCCCAACTTTGCCATGCGACATTATGTTGTTGCTCCGGGCGGACACACGCCGCATCACGCGCACAATTACGAGCATGAAGTCATCGTCATTGATGGCGAAGCCGATGTCACCTACGGAACCGCAACGCACCGGATCCGCAGTGGAGATGTTCTGTTCATCGCTCCGAATCAGATGCATCAGTTCCGCAATGTCGGTGCGGGACCGTTGCGGTTTCTGTGCATGGTGCCAACCAGCTTTGATTGCGGTAAGCCAACGCCGGGCTCTTGAGTGGAGCGGGCGCGGGCGTCACTTACCCGACTTGGGCCAGCGTCGCGCGTGTGATCACGCTTGAACGCCTAACGAACAGCTGAGCCAACCATGTCTAAAAACGAACGCGGCGGCAGGACGAATCCTGCCGCCGCGTTTCAATTGCGCGTTGCGACCTTCAGGGCTGATCGCATCGAGCGATCACTTCGTAGGCGTTTCGTCTTCCACGGGCGCAGCCTTCGTCGGCGCAGCCTTCGGCGTGGTTGCCTTGGTGGCAACCGGAGCCTCAGCTGGCGTACGGTCTTCGCTGGAAGTATCCAATGCCATGTCAACAGAGAGCGGCGTGAGATACAACTCGACGCGACGGTTCTCCGAGGAGCCCTTCGCCGAATTGATCACCACCGGACGGTATTCGCCGTAGCCAGCGATCTGGAAACGACCAGCACTGACGTTGTCCTTGACCAGGGCGTTACGCAGGCTTGCCGAACGGTAAACCGAAAGCATGAGGTTGGTGCCGTACTTCGCCTTGGTGCGAACCAAGGGCGTGTTGTCGGTGTGACCAACGACCTTGACTTCAAACTTGGAGGCCAAGTTGGAGTTCAGGATGTCAGCAAGCTTGGCAAGAACAGTTGAAGCACCTGGCTTCAGCTGATCGCTGCCAGAGTCGAACGTGAAGTCGTTCTTGAAACGAAGCATTCCCGTGCGAGCATCGAAGTCAAAGACAGTGGTGTGCTCGCGCTGCAGGTCCGTGAGTTCCCTGGTGAGGTCATCAGGAAGCTGATTGACTTCGAGCATGGCGAGCTGCCTCTTGAGCTCGTCATACTTCTTGGCCCAAGCTTCCATGTCGCCGCCGCCGTCGGCGATCCGCTTCTGCAGTTCGTCAAGGTCTGCCATCGTGGCGGCGATCTGCGTGCGCAGACGATCCTCGTTGGCGCGAGCAGTTGATAGCTCGTTCTGTGTCGTGAGCAGTTGTTGCTCTTGACCCTTGTAAGAGGTGAGTAGATCGTTGTATTTCTGCTCTGGAACGCAGCCCGTTACAAGAAGGGCAGTACCGATTAGCAGACCACTCGTCATCCATGCGCGCTTCGTCATAGGGATCCTCCCAAA
>CALQCP020000047.1 GCA_943329105.2 Chitinophaga pinensis
TACTCGGGGCACGGCATCGGTCAAGCGCTGCTCAAAGTCGATCCGCTTCTGCAGCGCTACCGGGCGCATGATTGCTTGCAATCCTTCCAGTAAATCCGCTACCGACGTGGGACTCATGGTCACTTCCATGCGACCGGCCTCAATCTTGGCCATATCAAGCAGTTCATTAATCATGTCCAAGAGCGATCGCCCGCTGCGCTGAATGTTGTTGATGTAGCGGACCCGCTTGGGATCAGCCGCTGCATCGCCGCGGGCAATTTCTTCAAGCAAATCAGCAAAACCAATGATGGAGTTCAGCGGCGTGCGCAATTCATGGCTGACGTTCGCCAAGAATTCGCTCTTCAGTCTGTTGGACTCGCCCAGTCCAACGTTGGCCTCGGAGAGCTCGCCGATCTTCAAATCAAGCGCTTGGTTCATTCCCGAAAGTTGCCGCTGCACGCGCTCGTTGGCATCAAGCATGCGATTCAGGCTGTCAGCGAATGACTCCACTTCATCCCGGCTACGTACTTGCACGCGTGCGCTCTGCTCGCCGCGACTCACCCGCTCCGCCGTGTCCTGCAACTGCCGAAGCGGCGAAAGTACATCACGGCGCAACACCAGCCACAGCAAAGTGATGCCAGTCGCCACCACCAAACTGCCGCCCACGATCAACAACCAGCGAATCAGCAACAGATCCAGTTCCGCCGATTCCACCGCGGATGCGTCAGCATTGACACTGGCATTGGGATCGGTACCGGCATTGGGATCGGCACTGGCACTGGTACGACCAATGGCGCTGGCATCGTCCATGAGGCGATCGACCATCAGCCACGCCCCAGTGACGACAATCGAGGTCACTACTGCCGTGCCAATGCCGAAGACGATCAATGCACGTGCGGCCAGCGAACCAATCCTTCGAGCCATGGCGGGGATGATAGGCTCAACCATCCATGCGCAAACCAGGATGCAACGAAGACCATGTGGAGATGACCGACGTGCTGTGCGACTTCTGCATGCAGGAGTGGACCGAAGCACGCCCCATGGTGGAAGGCCACCAAGGCAGTTGTATATGCGGCGATTGCTTGGCGGCCGCGTACCGCGTCTTGGTGATGGTGGAGTCGGCCATTCCGGAGACCCCCTCCAAGTGCGTCCTCTGTCTGGAGATGCGCTCGGAACCATCGTGGCACATGCCGCCTGCGCCCGGCGCCCTGCCGATTGGAGAGGACACTCCGCACGCATGCCGGCGCTGCGTTCGGCAATCGGCGGCGGTGTTGCAAAAAGTCACTGAATTCGGCTGGCGCAAGCCGACCGCGTGACCGTTCGCCTTTGCGATACCCTGCGTTGCCATGGAGACGTACCTCGCCGAAGCCGACGATAAAGTGATTGTGATTGTTGCCGACGGTGGCCTAAACAAGGGCACCGCTGAACAAATCACGCAGGTGGTTCAGCAGGCAATCGATTGCGGGATGAAGGGCGTCATCATCGATTGCTCCAAGCTGGACATTCTCTCCAGTGCCGGGCTCGGCAAGATGCTGATGCTGCACAAGCAAATGAAGCAGCACGGTGGAGAGGTCAAGATCGCCGGTTTGCACGGCATGGCGGTGCAGGTCTTGCGCCTCACCCGGCTGGACGGCATCTTCCAGTTGTATCCGGATGTTTCTCAGGCACGGCTGGCGTTCCGCGGGAGCTGAAGGGCGGCACGCGCGCGGAGCAACGGCAAGTGCGCGGAGCACCACCAAGTGCGCGGAGCAACAGCAAGCGTCACAGATCGACGGAATAGCCGCACGAGTTTCGCTACACCCGTCGCAATGTGACCGCGTGAAACGGCCGGCCTTCGCGCTGGTATTTACGCTCAAAATTAGTGCCAACAACCTCGCCGTCCGCTGCGCTCACGGGGCGCTCAAAGCTCACCGGAATAAAGATGTGACCGCTGCGAGCGATGTGTTCTTGATACCAAGCCCACAGTTCATCATGGTCAGTCACTAAACGAAGCTCACCACCCGGTCGAAGTATCCGGTGAAACTGCGCAAGCGTGGCATCTTGCACCACGCGGCGCTTGTGATGGCGGGTCTTTGGCCAGGGATCGCTGAAATAGAGATGCACCACCGAGCAGCAACTATCCGGCAGCCAATGCGTCAAGAACTCCGTGGCATCCGCGTACAACATGCGAACATTCGTCAATTCAGCACGTCGAATGCGGTCGGCCGCATAGCGGTAGAACTCGCCCGCGTATTCGATTCCCAGAAAGTTGACATCCGGGTGCGATGGCGCCTCTTGCAGCAGAAATGTGCCTTTGCCAGAACCGATCTCTAATTCAAACGGCGCATCGGGGCGCGCCGGGAAGAAATAGCCAGGACCGAGCCGACCCGCCTCCGCAGGGGGTAGTTCGCGCTGCGCGAGGCCGATGCCAGTGACATCAAGCGTACGACCATGACCAAGTCCAAATGACATGGGGGGAAAGGATAGTGGAATACGCAGCGGAGTCCACGGAGACCACTACACGAGTGATCATGATGATGGCCCCGGCTACCGCCCCGCGCCTTTCCTTGATTTCCTCGGCTATTGAGAGACCGCCGGCACGACCGCCGCACGTGGCGGCTGAGCCAGTACCCACGAGGCAATCACATCAAGCACTTCGGGGTCGATGGTGATGTTGATCTTGGAGTACTCATCAATGGCGCCCGTCTGCGCGCGTTGGAACAAGTGATTCAGGCCAGGCATGATCTTCACGGTGGCGGGTGCGCCGCTTGCTTTCAAAGCCGCCTCAATCGCGGGGACATTCTGGACGGCATCCACTTGCGTATCAAGCGTTCCGTTCAGTACCAAGACCGGGCACTTCACTTTGCGTAACGAAACCGCCGGATCAAGTACCAAGAATCGCTTCATCCACGGTGAACCAACCTGCGCAAGCGCTGCATCCACTTGCGCTTCAAGGGTCGCTTCCGGAATGGTCGCCAAATCTGTCCCGCCGAGCGCCAACTGCGCGACCACCAATTTCTTGGCCGCCGCGCGCAATACTTCGTTACTGGCGCCAGCCTTGACCGCATCCAGGTAAGCAGCGTGAGCTGCTACCGCCGGGGCAATCTGCGCTTCGGTCAGGCCAGTTGCAAGCAGAATGCGCTTGTTCTGTTCGCGCAGAATGGCATCGCCGTTCACGCCGGTGCCAGCCATCATGACAATGAATGCCGCACGCGCAGGGTTTGCTGCTGATTTCGCTGATCGTTCGTCCATGTTCACGACCGCCATTGGTGCAACCAATCCACCTTCGCTGTGGCCAATCATGCCCAGACGCGCAGCATCAATTCCTTCCACGCTGGCAAGCGTGCCAAATTCCACTACTGCATCGCTCATGAAATCATCAGTGACCGCTGTGGCGTACGAACCCGTCGATCCACCGACGCCGCGATCGTCGCAACGAAGCACGGCGATGCCACGCCGCGCCAGGGCGTCGGCCAGTACCAAGAACGGCTTGTGTCCCATGAGTGACTCGTCGCGATCCTGCGGACCGCTGCCCGAAACAAGCAGTACTGCTGGCACTGGATGATCCTTGGACGCACCATCCGGAAGAAACAGCGTTCCCTCCAAGGTGTGGCCCAGCGGGTGCTTGACGCGTTGCGAAAGTACGGCGTATGGAAACGGCGCCTTGGGCTCCTGCGGACGAACGGGAGCGCCGAGCGCAGGAAGCGGCGTGCCAGCGGTGTGCGGCCGGAACACCAGCGGACCCTTGAACGTTGCTTGGCTGAACTCGCCGCGCAAATCCGCGCCATCTTCACGCAGGTTGATCGTCGCGTTTCCTGGAACAGGCAGCCGGATGGTGAACACACCCTCAGCGCTGCGCGTCACGAAGAGTGAAAGCGCCGCGATCTTCTGCGCGGGAATATCAATCGCTCCGGCCCATCGGTCGGCGCCGTTGGGCGCGATGGTGAGCCCCATCGCCAGCGTCTGCCCGCCAGCCTCCAACTGTCCCGCCCACGTACGGGCATCCTTTGCGCCCACCGCCTCAATGGTTCGCTCAAGATGCACGGGCATTTCAATTGCCTGCGGCGACCCAGGCGGAGTAGCAATGAGAACACCATCAAGTGCATCACCCGCGCGCGTCACATCAAAGCGAATGCTGCCGACCATGGCGCTGAAACTTCCGGTGAGATGTCCATCCTTCTCAGCAAGGCCATTGATTGATTCGCCAAGCGATCCAAACGCTGGAAGTGCGCCCTGCGCGGTGAGCTTCCCTTTGGTGGTTTCCACCCCAAGCACCACGTCGACTGGTCGCGCACCGGTCGTGGAACCCATCCACAGGCCATCAAAGGCGCTGGGGCTGGCGGCTGACGGTGCAGCCTGGAACAGCGAGTACGAAGCGTGAACTACCGGCTCCCCGAGAACGAACGTTGCAATGACGCAGACCGCCGTCAGTCGAAAAATCAACGTCTGTTGTATCTGTTGCATAGCTATGCCCTCAAGTGCTGCTGATGCTGCTGAAGTTGAACGGTGCCGCTGTGGCGCTTACGCCCGAACAGGCGCAGGAACATCGACCGCAATGCCATCGGCCCAGAGAGATTCCAGGTCGTAGTACGCGCGCTGGTCCGGCTCAAAGAGGTGGACCACCACATCAACAAAGTCCACCACGATCCACGTGGTACCAGTGTCGCGGTCCGAACGGAACGGCGGCTGATTGGTTGCCTTGCCCAGATCTTCAAGTGCCTGCGCCACGCTCTTCATCTGCCGATCGGAAGTACCGCTGGCAATGATGATGTAATCACAGACCTGGCTGATACCGCGCAGGTCGGAGAGCGTGACATTGGTGCACTTATCCAACATGCAAGCGCGCGCCAAATCAACGGCGAATGCGCGGACTGCAGCCGGGTCACCCTTGGACTTGGTTCTAATCATGATGAATGCTCGCCAAAGTGCTGGCCACACTGCTCGCCAACATGTTCAACGGTAGCGATGCTCACGCGCCGCGACCGCCGCTGCGACCACCACCGCCGCCGCCGCTGCCGCCTTCACGGCTGCCACCGGAACGTGAGCCGGCACCTGAACGGCCACCGGTCGTGCGCGCAGCTGGTGCGGCAGAAGGCGAACCTGGACGGGAGCCGGGACGACCGAGCAACGGACGAGGACCAGCGCGACGAATCGCTGCGCGACGCTTGATCTCGGAAGGCTTCTCGTAATACTGGCGGCGCTTCACTTCTTTCGTCAGCCCGTCTTTTTCACAGAGCTTCTTGAAGCGGCGGACCATCTGCTCGACGGTTTCGCCTCCACGCGCCTTGACCTTAATTGCCATATCGAGAAAACCTTTCGTTCTGTTCGTACCCCGCGCGTCGGACATCGCGTCCGCACTGGGGAACGGGGCATTAGACCCGTTTTCGCTAAGAAACACAATCCCCCTTCCATCAGAACATAGGATGTCCGATAAGGGGCACCGATCACCACCGCCCCGCTGCGCTCATGCTCATCGTCGATGCCTACAACGTCCTGCATGTCACCGGCGTTTTGCCGCCGGAATTGGCTGGTTTGGACGCGCCGGACCTTGCCGATTTAGTGGCGGCCAGCCGCTGGGGGCGCCATCAGGCGGTCATTCTGTGTGACGGAACGCGCCCCAAGGAAATGCGCGCTGTGGAACGCGGGCTGGTCCGCGTCAGCTACGCAGGAGGCGGTCGAAGCGCGGACGCGGCGATTGAAGCGCTGGTGAACGAGAGTTCCCACCCGCGCCGCATCACCGTGGTTTCCAACGACCGCGCCGTGCAACGCTCCGGCAAGCGGCGCGGTGCCAAGATCTTGGGCGCTGATGAATTCCTGCGACAATTAGCCACCGACGCGGCACGCGCGCCGCGCAGCAAACGCAGCGTTGCCAAGCGCGAGCATGGACCCCTGACTGACAAACAAGTCGACGCGTGGTTGCGCTACTTTGGCATTGATCCAACGGAGTAACGAGTCATGATGAAACATCCACCGATTGAACATCCTGCAAGCGCACTCAACTTTGACCACCCGCCACAAGCGCCCATGGATGCGTTCACACGCTGGTACGAAGCCGCGCACGAGGCGACCAGTGTTCCCAATCCAAACGCGATGAGCCTGGCAACCATTGACCCGGATGGCAAGCCGAGCGTTCGCGTGGTGTTGTGCCGCGGATTTGATGCACGCGGCGTGGTCTTCTATACCAACCGCGATAGCCGCAAAGGTGAGGCGTTGCGCGCACACCCGCGCGCGTGCGTCAACTTTCATTGGGATCAACTTGATCGGCAAGTACGCATTGAGGGATCGGTAGCACACACCACCGAAGCGGAAAGCGATGCGTATTGGAACAGTCGTCCGCGCGAGAACCGCGTCAATGCGTGTGCAAGTCAACAAAGTCGCCCGATCGGAACGCGTGCCGCGCTGGAGGCAGCCGTGCAGGAATTTGAAACACGCTTCGCTGGTCAAGACATTCCGCGGCCAGCACATTGGGGTGGATTCCGAATCGCGCCAGAACGCATCGAATTCTGGCAGGGTCACAAACACCGACTGCATGACCGAATGATCTACGTCCGGCAAGACGATGGTTCGTATGTGACTACGCGACTTTGCCCATGAATCCACTGAACACTCATGATGCGGGGGGCAGTGATGTGCACGCAAGTGCTGCCGGACACACGTCACACTCCATAGAGGCAGTGATGCCCGCATGCGTGACGGTGCCACGCTGGAGATGGCGGGTCTACGTGCATCCGGCGTCATGGATGTTTGGGATATTCACCATGGTGGTTCTCGGCATTCTGGCTGCGGTGGTAGTTGGTGCGTGTGTCGCGGTCAATTTCATCGCGGCACCAAACGCTTCCATTTCTCAGTTGAGCACTGTCCAGCTGGTGACCATCATTGTCACCGATCTGGCCATTGCCGCCGGTGGCTTCGGTCTTGCGGCGCTCTTGGTTCGCAGGGCTGCCGCCATGGCTGCGCGCAGCTTTGAAGCAAACATTCCCGCTTCAGAACCTGCACGGGGATTCATGGTCGCGGAACTGCAGGAATCCGGTCCGCCCCGCGATAACTGGACGAAAGCAAAGACCCAACGATGGATCAGGAAAGTGCGTAGCGGAAGTGATACACGTGCCTATCTATCACCACGGATTGCCGATCGCGTGGCCAAGTTTGAGCGCACCGATCGACCGCTTGAACCCGAACAGATCGACAGCGGCATGGCAAGTGGCGGCCGCAAGTTAGTCCTCTACGCCCTGATTTGTGGGTTTGCCGTGTGGCGCTTCGGAGCATTTAGCCCGATCCTGTTCGGCTTCGGCATTGGCGCCATATTGCTCTTGATCCGCCTGATCCGAAGGCGCGCGCTTTTTACACCCGTGATGGTTGGGCAAGGATGGATCCAGCATGGCGTGGTGCGCTGGACTGTTGAGGACTCTGTCCTCTTCGGCGACGGTTGGCTAAACTCGCGAGTGCGCGTCATTGGGCCGCACGGGGTACTCACCATGAACGTGAGTACCAAGCGAGGCCAGAACTTTGAATGCCTATGGATGCGATGGATGCATCCGCACCCAAATCTCACGCAGCAAGCGTTTGACGCGTGAATTGAGCAGCGCTCCATCGCCCACGGACTGAAATACACGCCGCTTTCCCGCGCCTACTATTCCACCCATGTCGGAATCCCAGCAAACTCCTGATCAGGTCAACCACGGCGATGAGTCGGGTCATCACGTCACCTTTGCCGAAGGACTGCAACTGGGTGGTCGACCACTCGGATGGATCCTGGGAACCCTTGGCGTCATGATCTGGATCATTTGGGAGGCGCCCACGTCGGGCACTTCACCGTGGCCGAACGTTCGTTGGGTAGTCACTGCCGTGATCGTGCTGGCATGGATCGTCCCGACGTACTTGGTACCGGTGCCGTCCGCTGCGCGCGCATGGAAATGGGCTGCGGCGTTGACGGCTGCTGTTGCGCTGCTGATTTCGATCCGTTGAGCGAACCACCAGCATCCGCAAGGAAGAGCGTCTGCAATCGTTCACCGCGGGTTCGTACTGCAACGTGCCCAATCGGCCAGTCGTCGGTTGTTTCCACTAGGACGAATGATCGACCGTTCGGGCGCACCAAGCGGTCGCCCTCGCGCACCGGAATGGCAGCTGCAGCAAGCATGTGCTGATGATCCGCGTCGCGCACCAAGTGCACTTCACACAATCCAATGCTGCGCGTCAGCGCCACTAACAGCACTGCGCGCGTGTCGCAGTCGCCAGTGGCTGTTGCCAGGCACCACAGCGGCATGGACAGCCCAAAGCGATGCTTGGTGTCACCAGGGTCGGGCGCGTTGCCGTATTTCAATTGCTGGATGAAACTCACAAACGCACCAAATTCGTCGCGCAAACTACTCGCGCCCCGGCGGCGTGCTTCGGCAAGAATCACCCGCGCTAACGGGCGCACGTCATCAAGGCTTGCAGAAACCATCCATTCATAATCTGGCGAAAGTACATCGCCTTCCTGTGTGTGCCGACGCTGCACGCCGTGCAACGCAAGCACGCCGTCAAGCGAGGCACGCTTACTGACTAGTTCAGCATCGTCGCCGTAGCGAATCACTGCATGATCAATCTCATAGCCAAATGCACGCTCCATAGCGAGCGCACGCGTGACATCAATGTCACCGCGAATGGCGAGCACGCGACCCTTTGATCCAGGTTTCACAACGCGTGTATCACCATCCCAGCGGACGATCGGAACAGTATTGACGTCCTCCCATGTCCAGCGCCGTTGTTCAATGTCGGGAGAAAGCGACGAGAGCGCTCCCAGGTCAGGCCCGTGCGCACCCGGCACCAACCATGCATCACGCTCATTGACGTTTCCACGGCACGTTGGAAGTCGTACTGGTCCACTCGGTGGTGGAACGCCAACAGGCGTGCACGTCTGCGCTGCCGTGGCGCGCCGAATGAACCCATCGGCAAGAATTCGAACCGCTGGTTCACGACGCCACGCAACAACTCCGATCGCGATGGCTGCGATTGCCAGCGCTAACGCCCACAGCGCGCGTTCGATCCGAGTGGTTGCTGACTTCATGCCCCACCAACATCGGCTCGCCACGCCCATGCCTTGAGCACCGTTTCCTATGTCCGGAAATAACAGCCGCTTGCGCCCACAGGAGCAAGATCCGTTATTCATCCCTCCTGATATTCGCTGCTATTCGCCGCTGTCAGCGTGTGCCGGTCGCCGCTGCTGCCACTTTGGACGTTCGCGCTGCGGGACAAATCCACCAAGTACACGCACGCGGCCAACTCCTTCGAGCGTTGTTGCCAACTTAGAGAGCAGCGCTCGCTCTGGCACCACATGCAGTGAGTTGGAGTGCATCAATACATTGCGTCCGTTCACTTGCACGCGAATGTTCACGTCCACCGGGCGCCCGTGCAGCGCAACAATCGTGCCCGATGCTTGCCGCAGAATTCCGCTGGCCATCTGCAATGCCGAAGTCACTTGCCGCGATTCCGGATTGTCACCATCGACGGTGATTTCAATGCGTGTTGCCAGATGCTGTGCGGCGTCTTCCATCGGAATGACTCGATCAACCACCAACTGTGGCGAACCGCGCGAATGATCGAGCCGTGCCACCATCAGCACCACGCCATCCTGCTGCATTTGCTCACCGAACGTAGCAAAGGTCTGCGCAAACAACACGCCCTCAATCGCTGTCGCCTGATCGGCAATGGTGAACATGGCCATGCGCTGCCCAGCGCTCTTGCCAGACTTGGCAACCACCGCACGAACGCGCGTCAACATGCCACCCACTACGACGGATGCATCTTGACCCATCTGCGAAATCTTCTCAATCGATCCTGAGCAGAATGTGGCGATTTCATCCTTGTATTGATCAAGTGGATGCCCACTGACATGGAAGCCAAGCGCCTCCTTCTCATAGGCGAGTGCTTGCATGCGCTCCCACGGAGTGGTCTTGCGCAGCGTGGTCACAGCCGCTGCACCAACAGCGCCTACCGGCGCGCCAACTTCAAAGTCGCCAAAGAAAGTCATCTGCCCAACACGGCGATCTTCGTTCTTGGTCTGTCCGCTCCGAATGGCGTCCTCAATGGTTGCAACCAACGCTGCGCGCGATTCCACACCGTGCAAGCTATCGAATGCGCCGCCCTTGATCAGCGCCTCAATGGTGGCGCGATTCACGGCGCGCAGATCCACACGATCGCAGAACTCAAAGAGGTCCTTGAATCGACCACCCTTTTTGCGTTCCGCAATGATGGCCACAATGGCACTCTCGCCGGAACCCTTGATGGCCTTCAGCCCAAAGCGCACGTGTCCGTGGCAATTGTCGTGGGGCTCTTCATCCACATAGACCACCGAGAAGTCCGCGTCGGAAAGATTGACATCGGGCGGACGAACTTCCACACCAACATGCGCACGCGCATCGGTGCTATCCGGGAACACCGTGCGCCTGCACTCATCAAGGTAGACCGCCCAATCTTCCACCTTCTGTGCCTGGCTTTCAAAGGTCAGCACCGCAGCCATGAAGTGATTGGGGAACCACGTCTTGAGATACGCGGTTTGGTAGGCCACAATGGCGTAACCCGTGGAATGGCTCTTATTGAAGCCGTATCCAGCGAATTTCACGATGAGGTCAAAGAGCTCATTGGCGCGCACTTCAGTGAGTCCGCGTTCCGCGGAACCATGCACAAACTCCGCGCGCGTGGCGGAGATCATCTTCTCATTCTTCTTGCTGATCGCCTTAATCAGGGCGTATGCCTGACGGAGTGGAATGCCTCCAAGTAGATGCACCACCTGCATCACCTGCTCCTGATAGACCATGATTCCATACGTCTCTGCCAAGAGCGGATCGACCGCCTCGTGTACCAGCGGCACAATATGTCGGCCATGCTTGCGCGCGTTGTAATCGGGAATCAAACTCATCGGACCCGGGCGGAACAATGCGTTGGCAGCAATCAAGTCCTCGAGCCGGTCGGGCTGCATGTCTGCCAACAGTCGACGCATGCCGCCCGATTCAAACTGGAACACGCCGCCAGTTTCTGCACGACGGAACAGCCCAAGGACGCGCTGGTCATCAAGCTGAATACGATCGAGATCCAAGGGATGCGGACCGCCATCGCTCCGTGCACGTCCGGTGGCATGCCAAATTGCTTCGTCAGACATGGAGTCACGAATCAACTTCTTCGCCAACTCAATCGTTGACAGTGTGCGCAAACCAAGGAAGTCCATCTTCAGCAGACCGGCCTTCTCACACAGCGGTCCTTCCCATTGCGTCACTACTTCTTCGCCGCCGCCAGTTGGCCGGCACAACGGCACAATGGTGTCGAGCGGTTGCGTGGCGATGACCACGCCCGCCGCGTGAATTCCTTGCGTTCGGGCGTGGTTTTCAAGCTCCTTGGCCGCATCCACCACGCGCCGCACCTGCTCGTCGGCGTCGTACGCTTCCTTGAACTGCGGGCTCAAGGCAAACGCCTTGTCAAAGGTCATATCCGGCGCTTCCGGCACCAGATTGGCAATGCGCTGCCCCTCAGCGGGAAGCAACCCAAAGACACGTGCTACATCCTTGATGGCATTCTTGGCCTTCAGTCGGCCAAACGTAGCGATCTGCGCAACGTGCCCATACTTCTGCCGCACATGCTGAATGACCGCCGCGCGCCCATTCTGGCACAGGTCAATATCGATATCGGGAAGTTCACTGCGATCTGGATCAGTGAAGCGCTCAAAGAGAAGACCGTAACGAACCGGACACGCGTTGGAAAGTCCCAGCACGTAGCCAA
>CALQCP020000048.1 GCA_943329105.2 Chitinophaga pinensis
CGGGACCCTCGGACGCGGACGGCTGCGCTCCACAAGGTTCCGCTTAGCCTCGGGCGAAACTGTTCGTCCGGTTGGCACCCACGGGGCGTACGTCCAACTGCCGGACTTCTCAGTTTCACACGCCGCTTACCGAGGATCCCGTGCTCACTACGGGGGCTCGAACACGGCAAGGCACTTTGGTCACCAGGGTTTGGAACCCGTTCACCTGGCCGCAGGCGCCGGAGAGGATAGGGCCGCGCTCAGCGGCCATCCTCGTAAGGCGAATGCGGGCCAGTACGAAGGCGTAATTCATCAACGCCCAGCACAAACCCGCCATGCCGCACCGCCGACCCAGTCCGCAACTCAGGGTTTGACAATCTCCGTAACGTTCGTCCCATCCGCCTTACGAAACGTCACTTCAAACTGCCCACCGCGTGCCAGCGGTAGAACGGCCTTGCCGTCTGCGCCCGCCGTTCCGCGTGCGACCAGCTCCCCCGCCCATATGACTTCGATGTTCGCCGCCCCACCACCAGGCACCGTCACCGGATGTTCCACTGCGTCCGTGTAGAAGCGCGTGATGTTCACCGCCGGAACGTATTCGATTTCGAACGCCCACACTAACGGATACTTCGTGTTGGTCGGCCGCCACACGGCTGCGTAGACCGCGTGCACCCAATCGTCCGGGTCGGTTTCGGTCAGGCAACGTTCTTGCACCCAGTCCACGCCGCGCGGATCGCTGCCCGAGTCGCCGACGTTGTACCAACGGTTCCACCACACTTCTACCCAGTTATGGTTTCCCTGCACCTTCTTCCACGCCGGGCAACCCACCATGCGCGCCGGAATTCCGCACGCCCGACACGCATCGATCACCAAGATGCTCAGCCCGGTGCAACTTGCGTAGTTGAGCTCCATGCTCTCATACGGCGATTGATCAGGCTTCTTGCGCTTGGTGGCATGAAAGTGCACGTTGAGCGCATCAGGCAGATGATCGTTGATCCACTTGGTGGCATCGATCGGATCCTTGAATTTCCATGCCTCCTTGGTGAAGCGATCGAAGAAATCCTGGCGCCAATCATCACGGCGTTCGTTGACATTTGCGTACGGAAGCACGTACTGGCGGAACGTCGACTCTGGCATGTCCTTGCCCCATGGAGCCTCCAGCCGCGCGCGTTCCGCGAGGCGCACGTTCTTGACTAAGAACTCAGCCTTGAGCGCCTTCAAGTCGATCTCCGGCATAGTGGCGATCAGCCATTCCATGTCGGCGCGGTACGCGGGCTCAATAGACTCGATCGCACGCTTCAGTTCAGCAACGTTGTCACCAGCGCGTTCGAGCGAGCGAGCGAGGTCCGGTTGCGACTCCACCGGCGTGCTTGATTGCGGCACTGGCGGCACCGGTGGGATTGCCGGTGCTGCGTTTGTGGCGGCGGTGGCTGGCTGCGTCTGAAGTGCAATGACGAGCATGGCAATGATCATGACCGGATCGTAGAAGATCCAGAAATGACACGATCGCAATGTGTTCGCTCAAACGCAGGATGCGGGTATCCAGCACCTATTTCACGGGCATCCGGCGCCTATTTACCAGCTGCGTTTGCCGCGACGGCCTTGCTTGTATTTGGAGCGATCGCGGCCCTTGCGGCCTCGTTCGCCTTGACCCGGTGCGAAACCGCCGCCGTCACGTGGGGCCGAGCCCGGCTTCTGTTGACGGATGTTGGTGAGATCGCGTGGACTCAAGTTGTCCAGGTCCTTGCGCGGCGAAAGCTTGGTGACCGTGAGGTCCATCTTGCGCGCCGCCAAGTCAATCATGGCAATCGTTACCTGCACGCGGTCGCCCAGACCGATCGACATTCCGCTGCGCGGCGCAACCAATCGGCCAGTGAGTTCATTCAGGATCCAATGATCAGCACGTGTCATCCCCGCAGGCAATTCGCTGACCCGCGCGGCGCCCTCGGCCAGCACTTCTTCCAGGCTCAAGAACACCAACGAAGTACCGCTGAGTCCGGTGACCAACGCATCAAATGTATCTGCCATGCGATGCTCTTTGAGATAGCTCAACACCAGGAAGGTGCGCAGGTCGCGCTCGGCTTCCTCAGCGTTGCGCTCCGTCTCGCTGCAGTGCATGCCGATGCGCACCAGCGTGCTTTCATCGATCACTCGATCATCCGCTTCAAGTCGATGCGCCAAATCGCGACGCTTCTTGCCACCGGTCTTGGTGCCGTTTTCAGTTGCATCAAGGTACGCAGCAAGCGCGCGATGCACAGGGAGATCTGGATAGCGGCGAATCGGACTTGTGAAGTGTGCGTAGTGTTCGCTGGCGAGCGCGTAGTGACCAACAAGCGCGGGCGAATAGGTGGCCTTGGACAGCGTGCGCAGCACTGCAAAGTGGATGGCACGCGCAGCTTCGCCCTCAGCAGTGGCTTGCAACAACGCCTGCAAATCGCGGCGGGTTGGTTCTTCCGGCAGGCGGAATTTGGCAATGCGCGCAAACGTCCGCAGCGTTTCCATGTCGCCAAATGTTGGCTCCGGATGGATGCGGCGCAGGAGCGGCAAGCCCAAGTCACTGAAGGTGCGTGCCAGCGCTTCGTTGGCTTCCACCATGAACATCTCGATCAGTGTGTGCGTGAAGCTGGTGTCTTCACGCTCGACACCCTTGACGTGTCCAGAGTCATCAAAGAGTAGGTCGACATCGGGCAGATTCAGCGCAATCATGCCGTCGGAACGCCTGCGTTCACGCAGCAAATTTGCCAAGCGATTGGCGAGGTGCAGCGCATCAATGACTTCCGGATCGCATTCGGTTTCAGTCTTCGCGTGCGCGCGCGCCTTGACAAGATCGCCATCGATCACAGCCTGCGCTTCAATGTAAGTGAGTCGCTTGCGGCTGCAGATCACCGTGCTGGAGAGCCGATGCGAAACCGGCTTGCCGTGCGAATCAAAAGTAATGAACACACTCTTGCAGAATCGGTTCACGCCTTCTTGCAAACTGCAGATGCCGTTCGACAGACTTTCGGGAAGCATGGGAATCACCAAGCGTGGCAGATACACACTGTTGCCGCGTTCGCGCGCGCCCTCGTCGAGCGTGCTGCCTGGTTTCACCCAGTGCGCCACGTCGGCGATGTGCACGCCAAGTTCCCAATCGCCGCGCACGGCATCGTGCTGAAGACTGATGGCGTCGTCAAAGTCGCGCGCATCGGGCGGGTCGATGGTGAATACCAACTTCTTGGTGAGATCCTCGCGGTCTTCCCACGGACCAGTAGATTCAAGGTCAAACCGGCGCGTTGCTTCGCGGGCCTCATCGACCGCTTCTTCCAGAAACTCAGTCTTGAGTTGGAAGACATCAATGACGGCGCGCGTTTCCACGTCCGGTCGTCCGGCTTCACCAAGCACTTCGGTGATCACGCCTTCCGCGTAATCAAGATCAGTGGGGTAGCGGATGATTTCAAAGACCACCTTGTCGCCAGCCTTCGCACCCTTGGCACCCGCGTCACGAACCACCACCGGATCCCGCAGTGATCGGCCATCGGGAACAACCAGCCATTCGCGTCCAGCCTTCGTCAGCGTTCCTGCAAAGCGCTGCTGTCCGCGTTCGAGTACTTCAATGATTCGTCCGGTTGGTCCTTCTTGTGCACCGGTTCCGCCGCGGGTCATTGGATGACCACCGCCCTTGCGCAACACCTTGGCGCGCACGCGATCGCCGTTCAACGCGTCCTTGGTTTGACCAACAGGAACGAAGAGATCACCTTCACGCGTCGGATGATCCGGCACCACAAATCCGAAGCCGCGCGGATTGAGCTTGAGCTTTCCTTCGACCTCTTCCTTGTAGCGCGGCAGCCGCAGCTTTCCATCAGGCCCCACTTCCAAGCGGCCTTCGGCGGTCAGCCGTTCAACAGCGCCTGCAAACGCCTCGGCGTCGTCAGTACTGACACGCATCTGCTTCCTCGCCTCGTCGATGTCGACGGGGCGATAGTTGTCATAGGCCAGATGGTCTTCAATGCGCTGGATGAATCGGAGTGGCACGCAGCAAGGTTACTTGCACGGTCTAGCGCAGACCACGCCGTGTTGAACTGCCACCGAACTTTGGACCGGATTTACCGTGATTCTTCCCGGGAGGCCCAAAATTATTGCGTTGGCGCTGGATGGCATCGCGCACATTTCCCGCGCCGCGACCTTCACGGGCCGGGTGCGTTGCATTGACCTTGCCGCCGTCGGCGGGTGCTGCGGTTTCTGGCGCCTTCGGAGCCTCGGCGGCTGGCTTGGCAGCGTCGGTGCTGCCTGCGGATGTGCCAGCCTTCGCGGGCTCGCTCTTGGCCGCGTCGGTGCCCGTGCTGCCGGGCTTCGCTGTGTCTGTCTTGGAAACCTTGGCATCCACGCCAGTGCCAGCAGCGGTTGTCTCCACAGCAGCGGCAGCGCTCTTCGCGGCGGTTTCACCCGCTGGCTCAGCGGCACGCGCGCCGGTGAAGATTGCCGCGCCCATACCGATCTTGCGGACGGCGGTCACCTTGGCACACTTGGGGCATTTACGCTCGGCTTCAGCCTTGATTGATTGGAACAGTTCCCAAGCATGGCCGCATTTCGAGCATTCGTATTCGTAGGTTGGCATGGTGTTCCTTCGGTTCAATCAGGGCGCGACCGCCACCTTTGCGGCGCGCAGCACGGTTTCACCTAAACGATAGCCGGGCTGCAGCGTCATACTGACGTGCCCGCTTTCGATACCCGCCGCTGCATGTTGCATGATCGCTTCCGCGTGGTGGGGGTCAAATGCATCGCCGGTCTTGGGCTGAATCAACTCCACGCCCGACCGCTCCAGGGCCTTGATCAATTCGGATCGAACCATGTGCATGCCATCGATCGCGGCGCTCACGGTCATCCGCGCTGGATCCTGAGCAAGTGCAAGGTCAAAGTGATCAAGCACCGGAATGACCTGACGTACCACCATGCCCATGGCGTTCTGGCGCATGCGCGGCTCCTGCTCAGAGGTGCGGCGCTGCAAATTCTGAAAGTCCGCCACCGCGCGCAAGGTGTCGCTCTTGGCCTGCGCCAGTTCGGCGTTCAGTACGCGAATGGCGGTTTGCAATTCTTCACGCTCCGGCGCACAGTCATCCACAAAGGGCTGCGCCTCTGATTCGGCGTGATGATGTTGACGCGTTTCGTCCGCGTTGCCATCGGGCTGGTGATGATGCCCGTGCGGGCGTTGGTGTGGTTGGTCGGTCATGGTGTGTTCCTTGCGTAGTCGCGCTCGCTTATGTCCCGAACGAGTCCTTCACTTTGCCCCAAAATCCCGGGCTCTTTGCGGACGAATCTTCCTTCTTAGTCGCTTTGCCGAATCCGCCCTTACCGGTGGCTTTGCCAGACGAATCCTTGCCATCAGGATTCTTACGCGCAGCATCCTTCGGCGGCGGAGCAGGGCGCTCAGCATCACGGAGCGCCGTGATCAGTTCTCGTTGCTTATTACTCAATCGGCGCGGCACCACCACATGCACCACCACGACGAGGTCGCCGCGTTGCCCGGTACGGAGATCCGGAACGCCTTTGCCATCAAGGCGGAACAATTCGCCATGTTGTGTGCCGGCATCGAGATCGGTCTCTGAAACACCATCAAGCGTTTCAATACTCACGCTGCCTCCGAGCGCAGCATCCGCAAATGAAACTTCCAGCGCAGTGATCAGATCCGAGCCCTGACGCTCAAATCGCTCATCTTCCGCAACGCGGACAACAATGTGCAGATCGCCACGAACACCAGTGCCATCGGGGCTCATCTGTGGCGGCGGTGGTTCGCCTTCGCCGGCAACGCGCACCACTTGGCTGTCAGAAATACCGCGTGGAATCTTCACGCTCAACTTGCGCTGCACGCTCATGCGTCCTTGGCCGGAGCATTCGCCGCACTTGTCTTTAATGATGTGGCGCCTGCCCTGACACGTGGGGCAGGTGGTGACCATGCGGAACAGTCCGCCAAGGCCATTCTGCGCAACTTGTCCTTGCCCGCCGCAGGTGGAGCATTCGATCGGCTTGCTACCGGGCTTTGCGCCGCTGCCCTTGCACAGTGTGCAGACTTCAAGGCGCTTGAACGGGATCTCCCGCTCGCAACCTTCAAGCACTTCCTCAAGCGTGATTTCCACCACGGTTTCCAGGTCGTATCCACGCGCCGGTCCGCGTTGACGGCGTCCGCCACCGCCGCCAGATTGACCGCCGAAGATGTCGTTGAACATCGAGAAGATGTCTTCAACATGCATGGAATTGAAATCGTGTCCAGCGCGCCCGCGCAGACCAGCATGGCCGTGGCGGTCGTACACCGCGCGCCGTTCCGGGTCGCTGAGCACTTCGTATGCCTCAGCGCATTGCTTGAACTTGCCCTCGGCATCTGGATTGTCGGGGTTCTGATCCGGGTGCCACTTGATGGCAAGTCGGCGGTAGGCGCGGCGAACTTCTTCACCGGCTGCGTCGCGCGTGATGCCGAGGATCTCGTAGTAGTCGGCCGAGGTGCTCATGCGCGGGTCAGTCCTCTGTCAATTCTCTGTCATCTCTTGATCATGTTCTGAAATACTGGCTCATGCGCGGAAAGGACCCGAAGGCCGGAGCTGGACGCCATGGCGCCAACTCCGGCCTTCGGTGAATCTCCTTGATCAGGCGATGGCGCCGTTGACCGGCTCCGTCTCGTCCTTCAGTTCCGTCACCAAGACATCAGTCGTGAGCATCAGGCCCGCAACGCTTGCGGCATTCGTCAGCGCGGTCTTGGAGACCAATGCTGGATCGATGATGCCGGCCTTGACGAGGTCCTCGTACTTCTCGGTGGCAGCGTTGTAGCCGTAGCCACCCTTGCCCTCAAGGACCTTCTCGCACACCAAGTCGCCGTCAACGCCAGCGTTCTGAGCGATCTGACGGGTCGGGGCGCGCAGGGCCTCGGCCACGATGTCAAATCCAAAGCGCTCATCGCCCTTGGCCTTGGAACGCAGCGCCTGCACCGCCTCAATGGCGCGCAGGAAACTGACGCCGCCGCCGGGGACGTATCCCTCCTTGGCAGCAGCGCGCGTGGCATGGAGTGCGTCGTCGACGCGATCCTTGCGCTCCTTCATTTCCATTTCGGTAGCGCCGCCGACGTTGACGATGGCAACGCCGCCGCCGAGCTTGGCCATGCGCTCCTGCAGCTTCTCTTTGTCGTAGTCGCTGGTGGAACGGTCGTAGGCAGCCTGAATCTGACCGATGCGAGCCTCGATGTCCTTCTTCTTGCCGGCGCCTTCAACCATGACGGTCTCGTCCTTGTTGATGATCACCTTGCGAGCGCGACCGAGCTCAGACATCTCGATCGACTCGAGCGTGCGGCCCGTGTCGTTGGAGAGGAATGTGCCAGCGGTGAGCACCGCAATGTCGCCGAGCATGGCCGAACGACGATCGCCAAAGCCTGGAGCCTTGACGGCGCAGACCTGCAACACGCCACGCAACTTGTTGACGACGAGTGCTGCAAGCGCCTCGTTCTCAACTTCTTCAGCGATGATCAATAGCGGCTTCTGGGCCGTGGCGATCTTGTTGAGGAGCGGCAAGAGGTCGGCCAGGTTGCCGATCTTCTTCTCAAAGATCAGGATGTACGGATTCTCAAGAACGCACTCGGCCTTCTTGGGGTCGGTCATGAAGTACGGCGAGATGTAGCCCTTATCGAAGGACATGCCTTCAACGTAATCGAGGGTGGTCTCGTAGCCCTTGGCTTCTTCCACTTCGACCACGCCATCGGCGCCGACCTTGTGAATGGCCTCGGCGATGAGTTCGCCCATCGCAGCGTCATGATTGGCGCTGACGGTGGCAACCTTGACAAGGTCGCCCTTGCCGGCGCACTTGCGGGCGCTCTCGGTGATGGCGTTGCAAGCGATTTCTGCTGCATCATTGATGCCACGCTGCACAGCAACGGCGTTTGCGCCGGTAGCGATGTAGCGAAGGCCACCGTTGAAGATCGCAGCGGCGAGCACGGTGGCGGCAGTGGTGCCGTCGCCTGCAACATCGGCGGTCTTCTTGGCAACCTGCTGCACCATGCGTGCGCCCATGTTGGCGAACGGCTCGGCGAGCTCAACTTCCTTAGCGACGGTCACGCCGTCCTTGGTGACGTGGGGACTGCCCCAGCCCTTAGCGATCACCACGTTGCGACCCGTGGGTCCCATGGTGACTGCGACTGCTCGGGCGATCGCGTCGACGCCCTTCTTGAGCTCGGCCTGCGCGGCCGTGGTGAACTTCATTTGCTTGCTGTTAGCCATTGTTGGGAGGCCTTCCTAATTGTGTCTGCGGTGCAGAAAGTGTTGTGTGCTATGCAGGTATCGGTACTGCGATGTACGGCTACTTAAGCGTCGAGGACGCCAAGCAATTCGCTCTCGCGCACGATGATGTGCTTGACGTTCTTGATTTCGACTTCGGTGCCGGCGTACTTGCCGAACACGACGGTGTCGCCCTTCTTCACGAGCATCTGCATGCGCGTGCCGTTGTCGAGCATCTTGCCTGGGCCCATGGCAACAACCTTGCCGTGCATGGGGCGTTCCTTGGCGCCTTCAGGAAGGAAGAGACCACTTGCAGTCTTGGTTTCGGCCTCAAGAGGCTTGACGAGGACGCGATCTTCGAGCGGGCGGACTTGTGTGCTGGACATTGTTGATTTCTCCAAGAATTGAGCTGATGTTGAGTGAATGTTTATTGAATCGATTGAGTGTCGAGTGATTGTGCTGAGTGGTGCAATGGCCCTGGGCTTACATGCCCATCATTCCGCCCATGCCACCCATTCCGCCCATACCACCCATTCCGCCCATGCCACCCATGCCGCCGCCGCCGTGGTCATGACCACCGCCTTCAGCTTCCGCGGGTTGCGGCTTCTCGGTGATGATGCAGTCGGTGGCAAGCAAGAGACCAGCAACGCTTGCAGCATTCTGCAGCGCGCAACGATCAACCTTGGCTGGGGTGATGACGCCGTCCTTCATCAGGTCGCCGTACTGACGGGTGAGGGCGTTGAAGCCTTCATTGCCCTTCATTTCCTTGACCTTTGAAACCACCACGGTTCCCTTTTCACCAGCGTTGTCAGCAATGGTGCGGAGCGGCACTTCAAGTGCTTCAGCAACCAAATCGACGCCGGCTTGCTCATCACCCTCAAGTTGCGCGCGCAACTTCTTGAGTGATGGCAGCGCGCGGATGTACGCGGTGCCGCCACCGGCCAGGACGCCTTCGGCGATCGCAGCGCGGGTAGCGTGCAGTGCGTCTTCGACGCGGGACTTCTTTTCCTTGAGTTCACTCTCGCTTGCTGCGCCAACCTTGATTTGCGCAACGCCGCCGGCGAGCTTGGCAAGACGCTCCTGGAGCTTCTCGCGGTCGTAATCACTCTCAGTGGTGTCGATTTCGCGACGGAGCTGTTCGCAACGAGCCTTGATTGCACTGGTTGAGCCAGCGCCTTCCACGATCGTGGTGTTCTCGCTGTCAACTTCAAGCTTCTTGGCTTGACCAAGATCAGCAAGCGTGATCTTGTCCAGGTCGATGCCAAGATCCTTCATGATTGGCTTGGCGCCGGTCAGCGTTGCGATGTCTTCAAGCATGGCACGACGGCGATCGCCGTAGCCCGGAGCCTTGACGGCGCAGACTTGCAACACGCCACGGAGCTTGTTGATGACCAGGGTACTGAGTGCTTCGCCAGTGATGTCTTCGGCGATGATCAGGAGCGGCTTCTTGCTCTCGACCACCTTCTCCAGGAACGGAACCAACTTGGTGACGCTGTCGATCTTGTCTTCGTAGATAAGAACGAGCACCTTGTCGAGCTCGACGCGCATCTTCTCAACGTCGGTCACGAAGTTCGGGCTGAGGTAGCCGCGGTCGAAGCGCATACCTTCAACAACATCAACCACGGTCTCAAGGCTCTTGCCTTCTTCAACGGTGATGACGCCGTCCTTGCCGACCTTCTTGAACGCTTCGGCCATCATCTTGCCAACTTCAACATCGTTGTTGGCGCTGATGCTGGCGACGGCAGCGATACCGCCATCAACTTGGGCAACGGGCTTCGAAGCAGCTGCGAGTTCCTTCACCACGGTCTCGACCGCGCGACGCATGCCGCGGATGAGTGTGTTGGCGTCAGCGCCAGCAGCGAGCTGACGAAGTCCAGCCTTGAAGAGCGCCTCGGCGAGGACGGTGGCGGTGGTGGTGCCATCGCCGGCGTCGTCGGAGGTCTTGCTGGCGGCTTCCTTGACCAGCTTGGCGCCCATGTTCTCTACTTTGTTGCGGAGCTCAATCTCCTCAGCGACGCTGACGCCGTCCTTGGTGATGTTTGGTCCACCCCAACTGCGGTCCAAGACGGCGTTGCGGCCGCGTGGGCCGAGCGTGCTCTTGACGGCTGCTGCGAGTTTCTCGACTCCGGCGAGCAGCTGCTTGCGGGCGTCAGTGTCAAAGGCAAGTTCCTTCACGGGCATGGATCAGGTCTCCGATATATGGTGAATATGGTGAATATGGCGTGTTCTGCGTCGCCCCGAGCGGGTTCGCCCGTAGGTGCAGGGTGTAGGGATGCAACGGGTGTGCCAAACAGCCGGATGGACTGGGATTCTGGGAGATGTTGTGATCGCGGCCCTGTGTGGGCGGCATAAATACATGTCTTAAATAGACTTAAGGGCACAATTGCCAGGTCGCCACCCCCAAAACTCGCCGTTGCCCATCCTGCCGCTCCCGCCACCCACCCCGGCGTTGCGGCGTGAACGCTGCCAGATCGGCAGCACCCGGGATGAGGGAGTCCTCCCCATGTGGTCTGCCGAGAACTTCGTTAGAGTTTGCCCCTGTGGCTACTTTCCCCAGGGAATCCAAGAGCAGCCGGACAGCTCAATTTAGGAAGAGACCGATCCCCATGTCACCCACCATGTGCGCAACTGCCGCCTCCGTTCGTTTCCAACTCGCAACTGCCCTCCGCGGCTCAATCGCTGCGCTCGTGGCCGTTGCCATCGGCGTGTGCGCCATGCCGGCGTGCGCTCAGGCTGCCAAGGCACCCAGTAAGCAGCCCAACATCCTGGTGATTTGGGGTGACGACATTGGTCAGTTCAACATCAGTGCATACAACCAAGGCATGATGGGCTACAAGACGCCCAACATTGATCGCATCGCCAAAGAGGGCGCGCTCTTTACTGACTGGTATGGCCAGCAGAGTTGCACCGCTGGTCGCGCGGCGTTCATCACGGGGCAGTCTCCTATTCGTACTGGTCTCACCAAGGTTGGACTTCCTGGCGCACCCGAGGGAATCAAAAAGGAAGACCCCACCATCGCCACGCTTCTGAAGGCGCGCGGCTACGTCACTGGTCAGTTCGGAAAGAATCACCTTGGCGATCGCGACGACATGCTTCCGACGGCGCACGGGTTCGATGAGTTCTTTGGCAATCTCTATCACCTGAATGCAGAGGAAGAACCCGAGAGCCCCGACTACCCAAAGAACCCAGAGTTCAAGAAGAAGTTCGGACCACGTGGTGTCATTCACAGTTTCGCGGACGGTCGCATTACTGATACGGGTCCGCTGACTAAGAAGCGCATGGAGACGATCGATGAAGAAGTGAATGCAAAGGCATTGGACTTCCTTGACCGCGCCGCAAAGGACAATAAACCCTTCTTTATGTGGTGGAACTCCACCAAGATGCACATCTTCACGCATCTCAAAGAAGGCGTTGCTGGCAAGACCGGACTGGGCATCTACGCCGACGGCAGGGTGGAACATGATCGCCA
>CALQCP020000049.1 GCA_943329105.2 Chitinophaga pinensis
CGCATGCCATCATTCCGAGAAGTGGGAGTCACCTATGTGGTGGTGTTCTTTAATTCATCGGATGCGGTGAGCCGACAGTCGCTTCCAGTGCTTGACACATTGGCGCAGCGATTTGGAAAGAAGCTGGTCATTGTGGCGATCAGTGATGAGCCTGTATCCGTGGTGCGCGAGTTCGCAGCAACTCCGGAATGGGCGCCCAAGCTTGGATTCGTGGTGGCCGCGGACCCGACGCGGAACTCACTGCAAACGGTCTATGGGCAGGGCAGTTGGCCGACGCTTCCGATGGCGTTTGTCGTTCGTGGCGGCGTCGTGCAGTGGCGCGGTGTTCCACTTGATCTGGACCCCATTGTTTCGGCGGTGGTGACTGAGCACTGGGATATCGCGGCGGCGCAACGCGCGGCGGAACAGCAGCGATTGTGGGACGAGCAGATGTTGAAAGTAGACGCGCTTGCGAAAGCCGCGCGATTTGATGAGGCGTTGGCAGCGCTTGCTGGATCGTGCGCGAGCGCAATGCCCGCGCAGGCCGCGCTCTGTACTGGGCGCAAGTTTTCGCTGTTGATTTCAGCGCGCCGCATTCCCGAGGCATTGACGGTTGGCGCGGAAATCATCCGTGCGCCTGCAAACGAAAAACAAGCGGCGGGCATTGCGTGGACGATCGTCAATGTGATTCCGGGTGATGCAGATGCGCTGGCTTTTGCGCTGAAGGCGGCGCAATCATCAGACCGCGCGCTCAAGGGTCGCGATCCGATGGTCGGCGCCATTCTTGCGCGCGTCCTGTGGCTATCTGGGCGACGCACCGAAGCGGTGGAAACAGCGCGTCGCGCCCTCAGTTTGGCGGACTCGCCTGACCTACAGAATTCACTGCGCGAAGATCTGCGCGTGTACGAACCGACTGCGAAGCAACCGGCGCCAGCGCGGTGAGCCATAGCTTCCGGGTAATCATCATGCAGGTTGCTATACCGGCGGACGTGCGCGGTTAACCCAACACGAGCACGCGGTGCAAGAAGCGCCGCGCGGGTGCAGGCAGCACATCGATGGTGGTGCGGAGGGTTTCTTCAGCTGTGAATCGAACAGCCAGGGTGATCAGCGTGCAATAGACCGCGGCAACCGTGATGAATTCCACGCCGGCGCCGAGCCGCCCCTCGGGAAGCGTCATTGATTCTTGGATGCTGTGCCCGATTGATTGCGCGGCGAGCGCAGTCAGGATTGCCAGCGCTGGTCCAAAGGTGAGGTGTTGAACCATGTCGCGCGGCGCGACTTTGAACTGCCGCATGATCCACACCAATTGCGCGAGCGACGCGAGGGTCATCGCTGCTCCGGTAAACGCATGACTTCCTGCGCTACACGCGGCGATCGCGCGACCACCGCCGACGCCCGACGGCCGGCTGGACTCCATCCGAACGCCGCATCACGTGTGGCGACGGCGCTCGGCAGCGCGATAACTCTCGCGCGGTTGTTCGGGGACGGCATCTTTACTCGCTGGCTGGAGGCCATTCTCTTGGAACGCGATACGGAAATTATCAAACGTAGTGCCGCCGAGGAATTCATTGATGTTCCGCTGCGTGGCGACCAACTGATCGTGGAGTGCACATGGCTGACCGACACCGCAGATGCCGCCACCAAATGGGCACAGATTGCTGCGATCCTGGCGTTCGAAGAGGTCATAGACCTGCCGAAGGGTGATCTCGGAAGGTGCTCGCGCTAGGGCGTACCCACCGCCCGGTCCAGGGGAGCCGGTGACAAGATTGGCCTGCGAAAGTGCAGTGAGAATCTTGGCCACCATGGGTCTTGGCAGGCTGCGTTCATCCGCGATTTCAAAGGCGGACAGACGAGTCTTCCCCTCGTCCCAGACTTCCGCGAGCCGGCTCATGGCCCCAATGGCACGCTCGGTTTGCTTTCCGTACATGATTTCAGACCTTTCGTCGTTGAATTTGGATGTGTAACGCTGATTGGCAGCGGTCTCCGAGCGTTCTATTTCAGAATTAAAGATATATTCTTCTGTGATTCAGGGGAAGGTATTACCTCTCATAATTCCAAGAATTCTGAAATTGCAGTATTCCGAAGGATCGGTCCTGATACGCGGTGGCCGTGGCGGTACCGCTGGAGGAGGGCGTCCTGAGCCCGCCGTACCTTGCATGCATGGCAGCGATCGCGTTTCTTCGACCAGTCCGTCCGAACTTCCATCGCGACCCATCGATTGATGAACTTGGGGCCCTCGGAAAGCACTTGGCTTTCCTGCAAGGCTTGGTATCGGCTGGACATGTGGTGTTGGCGGGTCCTTCGGAAGACGGCGCCTTGGGCGTGGTGGTCTTTCCGCATGACAGCGCCACGCAGGCTGAAGAGCGCATGCGCGAAGATCCAGCTGTCGCGGCGGGCGTGTTCACGTGCGAGGTGCAGGCCTGGCGTATGAGTCTGTTTGGAACGGGCTCCACGCGCGATTGGTTCGGGTTCACGCAGGTGATCCACATTCGCACCGATGCCGTGAACGCGTGGCGCATGTTGGCCACATGCGATGGCTTGGAGCGATGGTTTCTTGGTAAGGCAGATGCTTGGACGCATGATGGTCGGCAGTGGCCGCGGGAGGTTTCCCTTGAGCACGGCGCGAAGCTGCGGATGACGTGGATGTGTGTTGGCGCCTGTGATGAGCGTGGGACTTTTTCCACCGAAGAGCAGAGTGAAGACAACGACGTGCTGCGCACCGAGGCTCCGCAGCGCATCCGGCTTGGTTGGTACAGCGGAAAGGGATGGGTGGAGTTCCGCGTGAGTCCACACTTGGCGGACGGCCGGGTGACCATTGAGCTTGAGCAGCGCATGCATCCGAGCAGTGACTTTCGCCAATTAGAGCAGGCGTACATCGGATGTCGCGAGGGTTGGGCTTTCTACCTCACCAATCTCAAGAGCGTGTTAGAGTACGGCACCGATCTGCGCGAGCGCACGCCGGATCGCAAGGGAATCATTAACTTGTGATCGCTGCGTGTGCGTGACTACCGCACAGTGACGTTGGCAATGGCTCGGTCGTAGTCTTGTATGGATGCAGCAATGACCGCGTGTGCGTGGGCAACGCCGTATGTTCCAAGCACCTCGGCGGCAGATGGATGCCCAGGGCGCATCTTGTAGGTGGAGAAGTAGTGCACGAGTCGTTCGACCAGCGCCGCAGGCAGATCTTCAATGGCACGCGCGCTGCCCCACACTGCGTCATCCTTCAGGACGGCCACGATTTTGTCATCAGCAGTACCACCGTCAAGCATGGTGAGGCCGCCAACCACCACCGCCTCAGCAATGATTTCACTGCGATCGACGGGGCGTTCGCTGAAGACGCAGATATCCAGTGCGTCTCCGTCAGCCTCAAATTGATGCCCCGTTGCGCGAATGGCTCGAACACGATCGGCGGCGCGTGGATCGTGCGCGCCAAAGAGATTGGCTACTTCCGCTCCGCAGAGCGTGCGTGGCACGAATCCATAGAGAGTGGGAGGAGTACTCGAAAAACGTTGCGGTCGGTCCACGCGTAGGTAGCCCGATGACTTCTCAATTTCGTACTTCACCACGTCGAAAGGCGTGAGTTCAATGAACGCGTTGACTACGTGTGGTGCGTCTGGCCCGACGGGCAATCCATGCCACGGGTGCGGACGGGATCGAAAGTATGTGGGGACGCCCATGTGAGCAGAGTAGCAATGTTGGCAGCCGTACAATTCAGCGGGTGCTAGTGTGTCTTGTTGTTCAGTACGCGATGCGCTTCCAATGTTCAGTGAGCAAGGATCAAAAAAGTGACTGAAGAGCGCCCTGCACATTCCACAGAAGGTTCGCCGGTTGTTGGAACCGAAGTGTGTGAGTTGAAAGTTGATGGCATGACCTGCGCGAGCTGCGCGGCGAGTGTGACGCGCGTGTTGCGTGCGCAGCCCGGGGTTCTTGATGCGCAGGTTGATTTCATGATGGGGCGCGCGCAAGTCAAGATCGAATCCGCAAAGGCGGATCCACGCAAGTTGGCGAAAGCGGTCGAAGCGGCTGGCTATCAGGCGCGGGTGAATCCGAGTGGACGAGCGGTTCGTGATTCGCATGCGGCGCATGGAGCGCATGAATCTCATGGAACACACGATTCGCACGGCGCGCACCATGCCGGATCAGGCGCCCATGTTCACAATCCAGGCGCGCCGAGTCGCGTAGAAGAATTGGACGCATGGACTCGCAAGGAAATGCGATCGGTGCGGTTGAAGTTGATCGTTGCAGCAATTCTGTGCATCCCACTGATTTGGATCGCCATGAGCTCGCATCATCTGTGGGGTGCAGCGGCTTCCGCAGAAACGATGCAAGCGGCGAGCGCGGATGCGCAAGTCAACGCGAGCTCTGCTATGGCACCGCAGGTTGCACATCAGCACCAAGGCGGTACGTCGCAACTCCTTTCGCTGGTGATGCAACTGGCGTTGGCCACGCCAATCGTTGTATGGTGTGGCTCGTCCATCTTCCGCGTTGCATGGAAGGGCATGCTGCAGCGCACCGCCAATATGGATTCGTTGGTTGCACTCGGTGTGGGTGCTGCGTATGGGTGGTCCGCCTTCGTATTTGTGTCGGAATTCTTCCCTCGCATGGGGCGCGCGTCCGCTATGCCGCCGGTGTACTTTGAGGCCGCCGGCGTCATCGTCACGCTGGTTCTCCTTGGTCGTTGGCTGGAGATGCGCGCCACCATCCGCACGCGTGATGCTGTGCGTGGCCTCGCCGCGTTGCAGCCTGCGATGGCGCGCGTGCGCCGCAATGCGGCAGAAATTGACGTCCCGGTGGCGGAAGTAGTGATCGGTGATCTCGTAGTGGTGCGCCCGGGCGACCGCGTTCCGGTGGATGGAATGGTTGAAGAGGGATCATCCGAGCTTGATCAATCGATGTTGACTGGTGAGAGTGTTCCTGTGACGAAACGCGCGGGCGACGAAGTGTTTGCGGGCGCACTGAACGCCGTGGGTGCGATCGTCTTGCGAGCAAAAAAGGTTGGCGGCGATACGGTGCTGCAGCAAATCGTCCAGATGGTGCAAGATGCGCAGTCCGTTCGCGCCCCAGTGGCGCGGCTTGCTGACCGCGTGAGCGCATGGTTCACCTTTGCTGTACTTGGTGCAGCAGTGTTCACATTTGTTGCATGGATTGCGCTTGGGCGCGGAGCGTTTGCAGCGGAATCTGATCCCACGGCCGCTGCCATCGAAATGGCATTCACCAGCGCTATTGCGGTTCTGATTATTGCATGCCCGTGCGCGCTTGGACTCGCCACGCCCACCGCCATCATGGTTGCTACGGGCGTTGCAGCGCGTCGCGGTATTCTGATGAAGGGCGGGGCTGCGATCGAAGCGCTCTCTGGAATCAATGCTGTCGTCCTTGATAAGACTGGCACCGTTACCGCTGGCAAACCAGTGGTCTCGCAGATTCATGTGGTCAACGGCGCGGACGAACGCACGCTGTTAACAGCCGCAGCTTCAGCAGAGCGCTCCAGTGAGCATCCGCTTGGCGAGGCGATTGTGCGTGCGGCATTGGATCGCGGCATCACTGTGCCAGCGGCAATTGACTTTCATGCCACGGTCGGTGGCGGGGTCTCGGCAACCGTGAATGGCAAGCGCGTCCGCATTGGAACACCAGAATTTGCCTGTGAACGCGCTGTTTCAGCAGCGATCACTGAATTCATGACCACCGAGCGCAACGCCGCACGGACTGCCGTGGTTGTGTCCATAGACGGCGAGGCCATCGGCGTGATCGCTATGGCAGACGCCGTATTGCCCGATGCGCGCGAGGCGGTGGCTGCCATTCGCGCGATGGGCATTGATGTTTCCATGGCATCTGGCGACGATCAACGTGTTGCAGAACGCATTGCGCATGAAGTTGGTATTGAGCGCGTGTATGCGGGCATTCTTCCGGGCGGCAAGGCCAAGATCATCACAGACATGCGTAGCCGCGGACAGCGGGTTGTCATGGTGGGTGACGGCGTGAATGACGCGCCTGCGCTCGCGAGCGCGGATGTTGGCATGGCGATCGGTAGCGGCGCGGATATCGCTGCGCACGCGGCGGACGTAGTCCTCATGCGTCCAGGCGTTCTGCGCGTGGCGGAAGCGATCACTATTGCGCGCGCCACCATGCGCACCGTGCGACAGAATCTGTGGTGGGCATTTGGCTACAACATTGTGGGAATTCCACTCGCTGCAGGCGCTTTATGGCCGCTGACGCACTGGAATCCTGGTCCGATGGTGGCGGCAATTGCCATGAGTGTTTCAAGTGTTGCCGTGGTCACCAACAGCCTTCGCCTACGTCGGACCGCAATGCGTTGAATATCTACACCCAATTGGCGCCATTGGAACCCTTGCTCGCCGGACCGTGGCGTTGGGTGATGTATGCAGCGATCGCAGCTCCGATCGCTGTGGTGCTTTGGGTGATGTTCGGGCGTCGATGGAAACCGGACGGCGTGCTTCGGTGTTCGCGGTGCCACCACGTGTTTGATCCGGAAACTCGGTTCGACGGCGCAGCAGTGACAGCTGGCGTGCGATGCTCGGAGTGCGGCAGTGTCACGCGTACGGAGCAAGCGGCTCTTCGGCGGGGCAAGAAGAGGTGGATCATTGCGGCGAGCCTTGTAAGCGCACTGCTCATTGCACTGCCGCTGATGGTCTGGCACAGCGTGCCGGTGTTTGTGGCGCGCACACTCATGCCGCGCTGGGTCACCGAGGGACGCGCTGAATTTGCAAACGGATTGACGCTTGTATACGAAGTCGATCCGCTGCAAGAGTGGTTTGATATCGAGCCAAATACTGCCGTTGGCGCGTGGCGCGGTAATTTTGAGGACCTAGCGGAAGTAAGCGACGCGAGCAGAAATGATGGCTGGAATAATCGCACTTCCTACGTGTGGCCTGATCGCCGCCGATTGCGTGTGTGGACTGATGTAAACCACCCGACACTTACCGAGCATTTCGGTCATATCGTCTTTGGCGCGGAAGGATGGTCACCGACGGCGGACCAATCCATGCCACCGGTTGGCTCCCCAGGATTTGGCGGCGATATCACCGGTGATGGCATGGGTGATGTCATTGTGGGCGAAGTCAACGATGGCAGCGGCGGTGGCACGACGTGGATGATGGTGACCGTTCCGCAAGAGGCCGCCGACAAGAGCGGCGGTCCAGCCATGACTGCGATCGGCGTTGGCATGTTCCAACGTGACACTGCCAACGGGGGATGGATCTTCATGAGCGTGTGCCATGGATTCCGCTACGGAATGACGCCTGGCGCTTTTTGCAATGACCCGCTCATTGCGGCTACATGGAACGCGGAGCGGCATGCGTGGATGCCGAACGTCGAACGCATGAGGCGCGATCCTGATCGGAAGGCCCTTGCCCAGCATGCGGCAGCAGCGCTTGATCACTATCGTCAGTGCCTCGCGGATGCGGGCGACATGACGGCTGACAGTGCGGTCAATGATCTCACTGGTGAACCCGCGGGTGACGGTGACCCAGCGGCGGCCGCGCTGGAGGCCCTACGTAATGGCCGTGCGGGCATGGGAGATTTCTTGCCTTGTCCAGCGATGATTGGTTCACTTTCCGCGGGCGTATTGGAACTGCTGACTTCTGGGCACGGCGCCGAGTGGGAGGAATGGGTGCGCTTGGCCTGGCCAATAGAAGCGGCCGCATCGTTCCGCGACCGATTCATTGCTGATATGCGCCGTACCATCGAAACATGCGAATGCGCCACATCGCTCCGAGAGTTGAACGGATTTCCCGAATCACGACCAGCGGTCGGCGCAACGCCACGCGGTTCTGATCACAAGCGTTGAAGTCATGTTGATGCACCTTCTCATTGTTTCCATGTGCGGCGCCATCGGTTGCGCCCTGCGTCTGGTAGCGCGTGATGTGCTGATGCGCAACGGAGCGCAGCCATGGTGGGCGGTGCTGGTGATCAATCTGTTTGGCGCGCTCCTGATGGGTGCGGTGGCAGGTAGCGCCCGATCAATCGAAGAGCAAGCCGGACCGATGTTGGTTGCTGCCGTGACCGGTGTGCTGGCTGGGTGGACCACCTATTCCGCATTCTCGATGGACGTCGTTCAGTTGTGGTTGCGCGGCCAGCGTGTAAGTGCCCTGACGCTTTGGGCGGCAACCTTGTGTGGCGCTCCGCTCTTGGCATTGGCTGGTGGCGCTGCAATGGCTGCCTATACAGGGGCGTCAACGTGAATCACCAGCACGCATTGCCTCCTGTACCGATTTGGAAACTCATCGCCGTTGCATGCGCCGGTGGGTTTGTTGGCAGCGCGGCGCGTGCTGGGATGGAGTTGGGATGTAGTTCTGTTGGACTTCCTGGATGGACGGCGCGCGTTGTGGTGAATGTGCTGGGTGCATGTGCGATTGGCGCACTGTTTGCCCGCCTGTGTGATGTTGACGCTCGCGGCATCCCTGTGGGCATTTCCTCCAACAATCGCCTACGCGAGCAGCTCTGGGGCGCAGGATTTCTTGGCGGATTTACTACCGTGAGCGGCTTCGCGTGGGATGTTGCATCAGCAGTGCAAGACGGAGCCTTCGAGCGAGCGGCGCTCGTGCTTACGGCAGATGCCGTTCTTGGAATTGCCGCGGCGGCTCTGGGTTACTCCATGACCATGGCGCGCCGTCAAGTGTCTGAACGCAAAGACGCCGCCTAATCACATGCACGGTCTTTACACCGTGGCGCGATCACTACTGAAGCGCTCAATCACTAGTGATGCGCTCAATCACCAGTGACGCATTCAACAAGTTCTGCGCGGAGTCGCCACGGTGGTACATCGACGGTTGGTAGCGGCATTCCCACATACCGCTGGCTTGCAGTCGCGCAACAATGTGCTCCAAGTACGGGTGTCTTCGTGCGGGCGACGTGCGTGTGGTGGTTGGATACACGTGGAGCGCACGCTTGGTGACGCGCAACAACTCGGTGATAGCGGCTTGGTGCCACTGCTCTGTGAATGGCGAATTACTAAGAATTCCACCTGATTCCGGAGAGCTGTAGGTGACCAGCAAGTGCGCGCTGAACGTTTGGTCAAACGATTGATCTGCGAACGGCAACTGCGGCAAACTGGCTGCAACGTAGCGTCCCGCAGTGCGACCAGCTTCATAATCGGCAAGAAACCCATGCAGTGCTGCGCGCTTGCTTTCTGCGTAGGAGGTGAGGTCGAGTGCGGAATAGTGGTCGCCGTGCTCAGACATCGCCTTGATCGTCCCGGCAATGTCTAACTCACAGCGCGCGCGTAGTTCAGCGTGGGTATGGATGTACAGGGGGTCAACGCCAACAGCGTCAACTCCCGCAGCCATTGCTTCGGCAACGAACGAACACGGACCGGATGGGCAATCAAGAATTCGCTGCCCGGCCAGTGCTTGCAGCGTCATGCCGAACATGGCTTGGTAATCACTGGCAAGTCGACCGAAGAACTGCATGGCGTCGAGCCGAAGTGTGGGAGCGCTCATCTGCATAGTGTGCCGTCTTGGGTGAATTCCTGCCGAGCAGTTTCGTATCGTTGGCTGCCGCGCTACGCTGCGTTCCATGCCCGATATCACGCTGAATCACTTGGTCGCAGATGTTTCCGCAGGCACGGTCCGCCCGTGTCAACTCACTATTCGCTCCGGACGAATTGTTTCCATCGTCCCAAGTACTGCCGCCATGCAGCCAGGAGTGCTTGTACCTGGATTCGTCGATGCGCATGTGCACGTGGAAAGCAGCATGCTGCCGCCGTGGGAGTTTGCACGCGTGGCGATGCGGCATGGCACAGTTGCCTCAGTGAGTGACCCGCACGAGATTGCCAATGTCTTAGGTGAGCCAGGCATTCGCTTCATGATTGAGGACATTGCTGGTTCGCCATTTATGTGTTGGTTTGGTTGTCCATCGTGCGTACCGGCGACATCCTTTGAGACCGCCGGCGCAACGATTGATGCCGATGCATGCGCGCGGCTCTTAGATGATCCAAACATTCACTACCTCAGCGAGATGATGAACTGGCCCGGCGCGATCGGTGCAGATCCGCAGGTGATGTCCAAGATCGCCGCTGCCCGGGCACGTGGCAAGCGGGTTGACGGGCATGCGCCTGGTCTCCGTGGGGAGCAAGCGCGCGCATACTTTTCACGCGGCATTGAGACGGATCATGAGTGTTTCACTCTTGATGAAGCGCGTGATAAGGCTGCGCTTGGAGTGAAGATTCTCATCCGCGATGGCAGCGCTGCTCGGAATTTTGAAGCACTGTGGCCAATGCTCGCCGAACACCCCGAGTTGTGCATGTTCTGCACCGACGATGCTCATCCAGACGATTTACTGGTTGGGCACATTGACCGCCTGCTAGCACGTGCAGCGGCGAAGGGAATCGATCCATTCGTTGCTCTGCGGGCGGCTACTTTGAACCCCATTCGGCACTACGGATTGCCGTGCGGTCTGCTGCGCGAAGGCGATCGCGCCGACATGGTGCTTGTGGAAGATCTTGTGTCTTTCAAGCCGATTCGGACATGGATTGCGGGGGAACTGGTAGCGGAGGGTGGACGCTCTTGTATCGCGCCGCGACCATCGCGGACGCCGAATGCATTCCGCGCTGGTACGTTCGTAGCGAGTGACTTTCGCGTGTTGCCTCCGGTGCGCGGCGCGGGGAGTGACGCAAGTAACGCCCCAGTGACTGCCCATGCGATACTCGCAGAGGATGGACAGCTAGTCACCGGATCCATCGATGCACCGATGCACGTCACCAATGGAGTGATTGAGCCAGATCCGTCACAGGACATTCTGCTGATTGCCGTGGTGAATCGCTATTCCGCGGTCCCGCCGGCGATGGCGTTCATCCGTGGATTTGGGCTGGCGCACGGCGCCATTGCCTCCAGCGTTGCACATGACTGCCACAATGTTGTTGCAGTAGGTGCCTCACGTGAAGCAGTGGCTCATGCAGTGAACGCCGTATTTGCAGAGCGCGGAGGTCTTGCTGTTTCTGACGGAAGCGCTGCCGGTACGCAAACATTGGCGCTGCCGATTGCGGGATTGATGAGTGACCGTCCGGCGGAAGAAGTGGGGGCGTCCTATGCGCAACTCAGTCGAACTGCCAAGCTCTTGGGTTCACCCCTGCGTGCGCCGTACATGACCGCTGGGTTCATGGCGCTGTTGGTCATCCCGGCGCTCAAACTCAGTGATCGGGGGCTGTTTGATGGAAGCAAGTTTGCGTTCACGCCCGCGGTGATCTGAGCACCGCGGTGGCAATGTCGCGCGTGAGCTCAGCAACCAGTTTCGCAAGCATTTCCGTTGGCCAGGCGCCGTTTCCTGGCGCGCCTTCGGCAATGTGCGCCGCTTGAAGTTGAACAGTGCTTGCCAATTGCGTAGCCATTGCTCGGAACTCTGCACCACTGAATCCGCTGGCCGCAGCTGCGCTTGCCGGAGCTTGTGCCACTGCATCAAGGTCCAGTTCCAATATTGCTTTACTACCAGCCACATGTGCCGCCGCCAGTTCAGCCATGCGCAGCGGCGTCACTCCGCCACGAAGCATTGATTCAAAGGTGAA
>CALQCP020000050.1 GCA_943329105.2 Chitinophaga pinensis
AAATAAGAACCGTTGAACCAGTAGTACGCACGTTGCCCGTGAATATCTGACAATGCGTCCGCTTCGCCAATACTTGCAGCGATAGCAAAGCCGTTCTCGGACCATTTGCCGTCAGCGCTCCGGCCGATCACGGGTCGATGCACCAACTTCGCATTGCGCAATTCCAGTGCAAGAACGCTGCGCCGCAACATGTTGGCGTGCGGTGATCCGGGAATACTCATCGGATTGTCGCTGGTGATGACGGCAAATGTGCTGGACCCCAGTTCACGCTGAATCTGTGCCATGGTTTCCGCGGAGACGGGCTCGCTGAGCGGCACCGTCGGGCCACCCGGAAATTCCAACACCGCTGAGGCGTAATGGTGGTCAATCTCTGCAGCGTGTTCAGCCTGTGCTACTCGGGTGTGCGGCGTTGCTTCAAGTAAGGCGGCCACTTCGGTTTCCGCGTGGGTGAGGCTGGCACCAATCCGTTGCAGCGCTTCGGCGCGTGAGACATCATTGCCGCGCGAATCAGTGGCAGCGTCAAGTGCGCGCGCGGTCTCACGAAGGCGTGCCCGAATCACATGGCTCGCTTCTTGAGACATGGCGTCGCGCGCATATGCGCTGATACGCGCGCGTGCCGAAGCGCCCTGCGCCGCACGATCTGCAAATTCGCGGGCAGCCCGCGCGCTGACTTCTGTGGATAGCGAGCGAATCGCAAGGGCACACGCAAACGACGCAATCGCTCCAAGCAGCAAGATGATGGTGTTGGCGCGATGATGGTGGCTATCAATCCATCCGCTGGTTGGGCGTAGTTGCACCGTCCACAGCAGTCCAGCGGTTCCAAAGGTGCACTCCGCCGGAGGCTCAAGAATGGCCACTCCCTGCGCCGAACTTTCGATGATGACCCGTTCACTTCCTGGGCCGCTGATGTTGACCGTGAGCGCAAGGTCAGGTGCAATTCCAGCGCTGATGGGCTGCACAAGGGCGGTGGCATCCACCATCGCCACCAATACGCGACCGCCTGATGCCGGCGTGGCCATCAGGACATGTGTCCCATGTGCAGTCATTGCTCGGTCGCCCGCGCGCGCCGCTGTGGCAATGCTGCCGAGGTTGGATTTCAGTCGCTCAGCCTGCTCCGGCGGAACGGCTGAGCCGGGATCAATCTCGCCCTTGGAATTCAGTAGTGCCAGCGCCATTGTTCCACGAAAGTCAATCGTCAATGTGCGTGCGGCCGCGAGCCACTCATCGGTGGGCGCGGCGCCAGATCGTGCACCCAGTTGCGCCGCCGCAGCAAGTCGATCATCCACCGACGCATGAAGCGCGGCAGCGATCGCTTCCTGACTGCCCGTGAGGTCAGTGCGTCCCACATCACTCTCGTTCACTTCGGCATACATCCAGAACGTCAGTACGAACGCCATCAGCGCTGAGAATGAGAGCCCCGAAAGAAAGGGCAGCAAGGCGCTTCGCTTGCGAGCCATAGAACCCGCCAGCCCTAAGAGGCCACCGGTAAGAAACAGTGCTGCATTGGCCATCGGGCTCACCGACCGAATCACCTGGTCCACACCTGGGTAGTCGATCATGCGGTGCTGTGGCATCAAGCGTGCCATCACCGCAACGCCAAACAGTCCACCGGCCAATCCACCGATCAATATCCAACGCGATCCCGCGGCGCGATCAGCAGCGGGACGCGGGTTCATACAGGTGCTTCCTCACGCTCAGCGCGGCGGCGCTTCAATTCCGCGTCAATGAAGCCGCCGATGTCGCCATCCAAGACCCGCTGCGGGATCATCATTTCAAAGCCAGTTCGGTGGTCTTTGACACGGTTGTCATAGAACACATAGGAACGAATTTGTGTGCCCCAGCCCCGGTCAACCTTGCCGCCCACTGCGGCGTCCAATTCAGCTTGACGACGCTCTTCTTCCAGTGCTTCCAGCTTGGAACGCATCACCGCTAGCGCTTGCGCCTTGTTCTGCAATTGATCGCGGAAGGTACTGGCCACCACCTGTAAACCAGTAGGAATATGCGTCACGCGGATGGCACTTGCCACTTTGTTGACGTTCTGCCCACCCGGACCACTGGCGCGGACGAAGGCAATGATTTCCAGATCCTTATCCGGAATGGTCAGTCCGTTGTCTTCAAACTCCGGAGTGACGTCCAGTGTTGCAAAGCTGGTCTGTCGTTTGCCTTCAGCATTGAACGGGCTGACGCGTGCCAAACGGTGCGTGCCACGTTCGCAGTTCATATACCCGTAGACGAACGGACCGCTGAGGCGATACACCACTTCGGCAAGCCCCACTTCACTTCCGGGAAGTCGGTGCATCTCTTCCACTTTGAAGCCCATGGTGTTCCACCAGTACAGGTACATGCGTTCCAGCATCTCGGCCCAATCATTGGCCTCGGTGCCACCCACGCCAGCCTGAATGGTGATGAAGCAGTTGCGATGGTCGTGCTTCTCAGAGAGCAGACTCTGCGCCTCCACTTTGTCCATGTCCGCAACCATCTGGTGGATTGATTCATCCACCTCGGCAAGGAGTTCGGCATCGTTGCCTTCCTTGGCCATTTCATAGCCGACGGTGGCGTCTTCAAATTTGCGCATCACCACCTCGAGCGGCTCAATCTGCGCGCGCACGATTTTCAGTTGATCGATGGTTTTCTGTGCCGAACGTTGGTCACCCCAGAATTCCGGGGATTCCATCTTGGCTGTCAGTCGTTCACGCTCGAGGACCTTTGTTGGGTAGTTAAAGAGAGTCGCGGATGGTTGTGATCCGCGCCTCAAGGTCGCTTAGTACAGGTTGGTGGGCGTCGTAGTGCATTTGGGGAGTGTACGCCTTGAGCGAGCAGCATTTGTGCGCTATAGGATGTTGGTCTTATGAAGGTTTCCTCGCGCGTTCACCGTATGAAAGAGAGTTCCACCCTGGCTGTCGCTGCTCGTGCAGCGGCTCTGAAGAAGGAGGGCGCTGATGTAGTTGCCTTCGGAACCGGGGAACCGGATTTCGATACGCCCAACAACATTAAAGAGGCTGCCATTGAAGGCCTCCGCGCGGGATTGACTAAGTATGTGGCCACTCCTGGCACCATCGAGGCGCGAAACGCGGTCGCAGGGAAACTGCGTAGCGAGAACGGCATCCCGTGCAAAGCCGAACACATTTCGATTACCGCCGGTGCCAAGCACGCGCTGTACTTGGTTCTGCAGACGCTCATCGATCCAGGCGACGAAGTCGTTCTGCCAACGCCAGCATGGGTGAGCTACCGCCCGCTCATTGAACTTGCTGGTGGACGATGCGTTGAAGTAGCAGGCGCCATGGAGCGCGGATTCAAAGTGCTCCCTGAAGAACTGGCCGCCGCCATGACGCCGCGCACGGTGGCAGTGATCCTCAATAGTCCATCCAATCCGTGCGGAATCACCTACACGCCCGATGAAATTCGCGCCCTCTGTGAGGTGATCGCGCGTCATCCCAGCGCGGTGTTAGTGAGTGATGAGATTTACGAGAAACTGGTGTATCCGGAAATTCAGCCCGGCTTGCAGCATTTCTCGCCTGGCAGCCTGCCCGCGATGGCTGAACGCACCATCACCCTCAACGGAATGAGCAAGGCTTTCGCGATGACCGGTTGGCGCATCGGTTACGTGTGTGCGCCTGGAAGCAGTGGGTTCATTCAAGAGCTCATCAAGTTGCAGGGGCAGATGACCAACAACATTCCGGCGTTCTTTATGCCGGCGATCGTGGAGGCATTGTCTCCGCGCAGCACCGCGCAGGTTGAGGAAATGCGCGTCGCCTTTGCGCAGCGCGCGGCAGTTGTTGATGAACTGGTGCGCGCCATACCGCGCTTCCGGTCGGTGCGTTCCACGGGTGCGTTCTATTCGTTCCCATCGATCGCCGCCTGCAAGGGTTTGACATCGGCAGGCGGACGCGTCATCACCGATGCGCAGAGCTTTGCTGAGGCGCTCCTGTTGGAAGCGCATGTAGCGTTGGTTCCGGGTGGCGACTTTGGAGACTGCGCCGCCGATCACATTCGCATTACCTTTGCAGCGGAGGAGGCGCTCCTTCGCAAGGGCATGCAGCGCATTTCGGACTTCACAGGAGCCTTGCGATGACCGAAACGGACCCATCATCACTGCAGCAGATTCTTTCGATGGTTGGTTGGGTCCCCACAGTGATCTTTCCGGCGGCCACGGTTGTCAAGTTGTTTGCTATCGCACGGCGTGGTCGGGCCGATGGCGCCACTGCGCTGACGTGGAGCCTGTTTGCCGTTGCCAACGTGTGCCTGTACTTGACGATCGGTGATTGGACGCGGCCGCAGGTGGTCATTTCCACGCTTGGAACGGCGGTATTGCAGGTGGTGGTGGTGGCGCTCGCGCTGAAGTTGCGCGCATCGTCATCTGCCTCCGCAGCCACCAGCGCAGTTTCCCCGGCGACAGGTGCAGCCGGCGACTCAGCAGCCCGATAAGAACTTCGAATGTCCTCCGCGGGCGATACTTCTTGAGTAGTGCGACTACGCATCGCACAGTTTGGGCATGGAACCGAACAACACGGACGGGTCGATTGGAAATTCAGAGTCGGGTGCGTCACCTGCATCTGGCCGCGAGCAAATCGCACAATTCATGCTGCAAAATGAGTCTGCGTTGCGGCGAAAGATTGGCGCGGAAGTGGGGCGATCGCCCGGCGTTGACGCAGACGATGTCTTCTCCACCACGCTGCGGCGCGTGGACTACGCGGCGGCGAAGGGCTCCTTTGCCATGCGAAGCAAGCCAGAGGCGTGGAGCTTTGTGGCTCAGGTAGTAAATCGAGCAGTGGCTCGGCATCGACGTCGCGCGGCGCGATTTGCAGCCACCGTCGCCAAATTTGCGGGCGTTGCCGAGGCGTGGACGGAGCCGCCGCAGCATGATGAACGCGCCGAACTAGTTGGCATCATGAATGAACTCATGCGCACGCGACCACAAGATGCGGAGTTGATCCAGCACCGCCTGCGTGGTCGCAAATGGCGAGAAATTTCCGCTGCAACGGGAGTGTCTGAAGAAGCACTCCGGCAGCGGTGGTCGTCTTTAGTTGGTCGACTTAGGTCGCGCCGATCGTGACAGGCGCAGGCTGCACGCGCGGGCGATAGTTGGGCTGCAGCGCGATCTGCAGAGGCAGTCGCTTGCCGTTTGGGTCGCGCGGAATTTGATCGTTGTCGATCACGCGCTGGATGGCCATGATGCCCTCAATGAGCATCTCTGGTCGTGGCGGGCAGCCTGGAATGTAGACATCAACTGGCAAGTACTGATCGACGCCCTGAACCACGGCGTAGGTATCGAACACACCACCGGTGCTCGCGCAGGCGCCCATGGAGATCACCCACTTCGGTTCCGCCATCTGCATGTAAATCCGCTGCAAGACGGGCAGGGTCTTCACGCTGACGCGACCAGCAACGATCATCAAGTCGCACTGGCGCGGGCTGAAGCGCATCACTTCGGCGCCGAAGCGCGCGAGGTCAAATCGACTGCAAGCCGTGGCCATCAGTTCAATGCCGCAACACGCGGTAGCAAATGGCATGGGCCAAACGCTGGAGCGGCGGGACCAATTCACCACGCGCTGTAACTGGGTGGTGAGAATGCTGTCGACGGGGAGTGCTGCTTCGATGCCCATAGGTAGGTCGGAAATGATAGGCGGGAAAGGGCGGGGCGTTTGCTGCGGTTGCCGCTGTAAATCCGGCTTTTACTGAGGCGGCAGCTTCGTTGGGAGCGGCTGTGGCGCCGGGCGCGTGTTTTTCTGCAGTGTGGTGCCCGTGTAACGGTTCGGCACCTTCTCGGTGGGTTTTGGTTCTGACCAGACGCTCTCACCCTTTTCGATGTTGGGTTCCTGCACGTCGTAATTGTCGGCCCCGCCACCGCCGGAGGTTCCCACCACATGGCGGTAGCAGCCCGTGGGCGCCATGGCCAAGGCAGCCAGGGTTGCCATGCCAGCCCAAGCCATCATGCGCGTGGCGCGCGGGGCGCGAAGCGATGCAGATGGTTGCATGGGGTTCATTGGTTTGATGGTCGTCATGGTCGTCATGAGTTTCATCCGATTCATGGCCGTAAATCGCATCGATCTACTTCCCGATGGCCGAGTCAAACTCTTGCCGCGTGGACAGGATGTTGAAGAGCCGTTCGATTCGCATCAAGCGAAAGAGATCAAGGAGGTGGCGGTTCAGTCCAAAGACGGCGGGCTTCAAGCCAGCCTTCTCCGCGCAGTTACGCAGGTCCACACACATGCCGAGCCCCAAACTGGTGACGAGCGACACGTGTGACAAGTCAAGAATGAAGTAACGCCCGCGCGTTGCTTTGCTGAACTCAGCGAGCACTTGCTCACGAATCAACGGGGCTTCATTTTGCCCCACGCTGGGCGTGATGATCTTGGCCACGAGGCAGCCGCCTGGGTGCGTGAATTCAACGTAATCCATCTTGGCATCTTTCGAGGACATGAATTTGCAGTCTATCGGCTGGTGTGCTCGGCGCGAAGGTCTCCAATACGCATCTTGCTAGCGGTTTCCAGTTGCGCAGCGCGCAGTGCGGTGGCGATTCGTGATCGTTCCACGCCTTCTTCGCCCGCGCAATGGGCAAACGTCGCCTTGAGGACTTGGTCGGGTCGGATGTCTTCCGGCGGCCGGGTTGGCGCATAGGCGTCACCGTCGGTGTGCAGCAGGAATCCACCCCGGACCAATTCTTCCAGCAGCTCCGAGGAAAGCCGGTCATCCATGTGAAGTTCCGCCGCAATACTGTCGCGGTTGATTGGTCGTCCTTCGCGCCATGAAGTGGATGCTTGTTCCATCACCGCCAAGACCAACATTGGATCGGCGTGTGCATCATCGTCAGCGCCCGAGCCCGCATCCAACCCGCGCGCGCGAATCGTCTGTGCAAACGCGGCAACTTGTAGCCCGCCGAGCACCGTCACCCAGACCACCCACATCCAGAACATAAATACGGGAACAAGTCCAAGCGATCCATACAGTCTGCTCATACCGAACGCGTGTTCAAAGTACGCCGACAGCATGCCTTTCAATCCAATGATCACCACGCTGGCGCAGAAGGCACCGATGGCGGCGCATTGTGGTCGAACCCGAGCGGCCGGCACTACCAAATACACCGTCAGTAGCAGCGCCCAAAGCACTCCAACATTCCACACCGTGCCAAGCAGTGCAACGATCCAACCAATGCCAGGTGTGGTGCCCGCGCCCTTCAGTACCGCCGAAAGCAGTGGGATGGCTGCAATGAGCAGCGGGCTCGCGGTGAGTACAAACCAGTACAGCACGAACCGGCGCATCCAGGTTCGTCCTTGCCGCGCACGGAACACGCGATTGAAACTCAGCTCAATGCTGGTCATCAACCAGATGGCGCTGAGGACGGTCACGCTGACGCCCACCCAGCCGAGTGCACTGAGGTCAATCTCCGAAGCTTGGGTGACCAGGGTTTCTACCCAGGTTCCCAGCGCCACCGCGCCGCTTGGTGCAGCAGTGCCATCAGTCGGCGGCACGATGCGCATGTTGTCCAAGCCAAGTGAACTGATGAAACCCGCAACGAATGGAGCAAATTGCGCGCCCATCAACGTCTTGGCAACCAACGTCACCACGATCAGAATTGGAATCAGCCCCAAGAGTGTCTTGTATGCCAACGCAGAAGCCATGGCTGGTAAATCATCAGCCATGGAGCGGCGGTACAAGAGATGTGCCACGCGAGCCAGTCGCGTCACCATAGTGACGGCGTTGCCATCCGATATCCGTGTGCCGCGATGCGTTGCATTGGCCTGCGCGTTGGTCATAACACGCAGTGTACGGACCGCGTTGCTGCGGGTTCAGCGAGTGATGAACACGCCCCACTGATTGACTCCGTCCTTTGCATCGGGCTTTCCGGTGAGGCGCTGCTCGCCGTCGGCGCCGCCAGCACTGAAGCGATTTGGCCCTTCCGTGTCGCGCAGCACGCCCAGACTGGTGCAGCGCGATGCGTCCCAGTGGTACGCGTTACTGTCTGCCGCGCCTTGGCTCGCACCGGTCGCGCGGTAATCATCGCGGCCCGCCAGATCAATCAGCATGCCGATCGCTTGTTGCGCAGCGGCTCCTTGGGAGAGGCCGTCCGCTTGATAGCGGTCATCACCAGCGCGATCCACCAGCGCCGCCACCGACATGTCCCATGCAGCGCCTTGACCGGCGGCCGTCATGCTCCAGTAGATGTCATCACCACTATGTTCTAAGAGCACTCCAAATGCTTGGTGCGCCGCAGTGCCCTGCGCGTAGCGATTTCCATAGTAGAGGTCATTGCCGCCATCATCGCGCAGGATGCCCATGGATAAGTAGTAGCCGCAGCCTTGACCAAACTCACCCGCTTCGTAGCGATCATTCCCGGCCACATCAACCAGCGCGCCCACGCCGCCCGCGGCGCCGGCTCGGTAGCCAAATCCAACACCCTGTGAGAAGGACGCGTGCACCGTGGGGGTTTCGTACGCGCTGGCGGTTGTTCCATCGGCGCGGTATCGATCGTTGCCACTTGCGTCCAGAAGCAGCGCTGCTGATCCCGGTCCGCCGCACCCTTGCGAGAACATTTCTGACGAGTACTGATCACTGCCGCCAAGATCGCAGACCGCACCGATGCCAGCGAACGCTGCGCCGACGGTCCAGGTTCCGCCCACGTACGTGTCATCGCCAGCGCGATCGACCACCATGCCAACGCCGAATACCGCAGCACCGAGACCATTGTGCGGGGACTCGTAGCGATCGTTTCCAGCGTAGTCATCAATGACCGAGACGCCGCATGCGCCACCACCGGGGCCCGCAATCGGCGCGGCGCCGTCTGCTGCGCGCGTGCCTGAATATGAGTCGTTTCCGGCCATGTCAATCACCAACCGACTTGCTACAACGCCCACGCCCCATTCGTAGCGATCGTCGCCTGCGATATCAAATACTGCGGCAATCTTGGTCATGTCGTAGCGATTTGCGCCGGCGCCGCCAATCACTAGCCAACCGATTTCTGGCACCAGTTGCGTGGATAAGACTGTGCCATCCACGGCACCAGCAAGTTCCGCGGGGAGCGTTTCGGTATCAAACGTCTTCCAGTCACCGCTTACTGCAAGTGCGGTGTCAAAGTGTCCGGCAGCGCGCACCAATGCAGTGCGGTCAAGGCTGGCTGATCCCTGCATAGCGCGCGACAACGCATCTGGAATTTGCGCGGCGCGTGCAGTGGTGGAGTCGGCGCTGGCAATCGCCGCGCGCGCAATGCGTTCGCGATTTCCATCACCAAGTGCACTGGTCAGCGCTTGATTGATGATCAGGTTTGATTCGTTCAGTAGAAAGTCCAGGGCAAACAGCGCGCCTTGCGGATCCACCACGGGCATGGTGCTCTGTTCTTCACCGAGTGTGCATGCAATTCCGAACGCGCGTGCTGCATACCGCGCCACTGCCCGGTATGGTCGGGCCGAACCTTCGGCAGCAGGTTGCGTGACGGCATTGGCAATTTCTGGAACCGCAAACGGCTGCACAAATCCCAGACGCACCGCTCCAACCAGTCCGCGCGATGGAAAGAGCGTCGGCGTGGAAGAAAATAGCGCGGAAAGTCGGCGCATATCTTCAGTCCGTCCAGCGTCCGCAATCACCGCGCCCACGGCATTGCGTGCGTCGAGCGGTAGGACCAGCGCCGGAGCGCCGATACTGCCTGCGGGGCCGGTTCCAGAAGTCAGTAGCAGGAGGGCGGCGGCAAGTATCGACATGGCGCGAACCATACCCCGCTCCGGCTACTATGGCGCGATGCGCCGCCTCGTATCACCGACCCACCCCTATCAAGACGACTCGCGGGGACCGCGCATTCAGAAGGTGCTCGCTGACGCGGGTATCGGCTCGCGCCGGGCGTGCGAGGAGAGCGTGGAGGAGGGGCGCGTCACGGTCAACGGTCATCGGATTGATGGTCTTCCAGCGTGGGTCGACCCAGCCAAGGATCACATTAAGTTTGATGGTCGACGCATTAAGGCGCCGGAGCGCGACATCTACGTCATGCTCTTCAAGCCCAAGGGCTATGTCAGCACCAACAGCGATCCAGAGCGGCGCCCGCTGGCGGTGGATCTTGTGCAACATCCGTCCCATGCGCGGCTCTATCCGGTGGGGCGACTGGACATCGACGGCTCTGGTCTCTTGCTCATGACCAACGACGGCGCCATTGCTAATCGGCTGACGCATCCGCGCTTTGAGATGTACAAGGGCTATGAGGTCATGGTCAGTGGACGTGTTGAAGATTCCGACATTGCTCGGCTGGAGCGCAGCATCTTTGCGCCGGCCGTCAAGGGCCATGAGCCCGATCGCGCATCCAAATCAAAGTTGGTGATTCTGAAGCGTGACGCGGCGCGCACGCTTCTCTATATGGAGTTGCGTGAGGATGGCAATCGCCAGGTGCGCGAGATTCTTGCCACCGTTGGACATCCAGTAAAGAAATTGCGGCGCGTGCGCATGGGACCGCTGCAGCTCAAGGGATTGCAGGCAGGCGAGTGGCGTGAACTGACGCCCAAGGAACTGGCCGTACTCAAGGAACACGCGTTCGCTACGCCGCAAGAACGCGCTGCGCGCAAGGACGCGGAGCCAGATATGGCCGTTCGCCGTGCTGAGGCTCGCGCCCGCAAGGCGCGGCCAGGTGCAGCGCGTCGACCAGAAGCAGCGCGTGCAAACCGTCGCGGCGAGGGAAGAAATCCGCCACGCAAGGAAGAAACACGTGCACGTCGCGGCGAAGGTCGCCATGCCCCGCGCAAGGATGACGAACGCGGACGCCGCAGTGAAGGTCGTGCAGCGCCGCGCGGCGAAGGCCGTTCGGCACCTCGCGGTGAAGGACGTTCAGCGCCGCGCGACGAAGGTCGTTCCGCGCCGCGTGGCGAAGGTCGTGCAGCACCTCGTGGTGAAGGTCGTGCAGCACCGCGAGGCGAAAGTCGTTCCGCTCCCCGCGGTGAAGGCCGTTCCGCTCCCCGCGACGAAGGCCGCGCCGAGCCGCGTGGCAAGGGACGCGATGGAGCGCGGGTGGAAGCTCCCGTTGGTCGTCGCGGTGACACGAAGCCATCGACTCCGCGCCGCGGACCAACCAAGCCACCGCGTCCACCCGGACCGGTGAAAGCACCACGTGCTGGCGGCGAACGAAACTCAAGGAAGTAATTACATGCCTCAGTATGAATATGCCTGCGAAGAAGATGGTGAAGTGATCGTTCTCCTCCGCCCCATGCGTGATGCGGATGCGCCGGTCGAAGACCCGGCCGGTAAGGGACGTCATTTCACGCGCAAACACAGTGTGTTCGGTGTTGCCGGTTCATCGGTGGGCCAGACGCACGTACACACCGGATCATGTTGCCCATGCGGCAAATCACAGAGTCAGTGCGGGAACGGTTGAATCAATGAAGTCAAGTAACTCACAGCAGAGCCAGTCGAGCGGTCTCGCCGACGGCGTCATTCTCCACGGTGTTGATTTCTCCGGAG
>CALQCP020000051.1 GCA_943329105.2 Chitinophaga pinensis
CGATTGCTCGCGCCAGCGGCACTCCTCGCCTCCGTTGTTGGCTGCGCCGCTCCGCGCGCCACTCCGCAGATGGAACAGGAGAACCTGAAGTGGTCAGCAAACTACGCGTCCGACTTTGCAAAGTTGGTGCAGAGCTATGTCAACAAGGAGTTCGTTCCATCGCCGGACAAGGCAACGTTGTTGACACAAGCGGCCATTCTTGCGCATCACGCGCAAGTGCAGGCGAAGTCGGTTGCCGCATACACGCCAAGTAACACCAAAGAGTCGGAATTCATGTTGAAGGACCTGCAGGCACGCGCCGTCGGCCTTCAAGAAGAATGCAAAGCTCTGGAAATGCAATGGAACGTCTGGCAGGTGCAACACGGCCTGCAGAAGGTCGAAGACATTGAGATGGTCTACGTTCGCGCCGATCCGGGGTGCTGATCTACGGGCCGGGGTCTTAGATGCCCTTGACCTTGTTCGCCACTGCTTTACTTTCCACCTCGGCTAAATACTTACGCGTTGCAGCAGGCAGCAATGTCCACATGCGGATCGCGAAGATCAATCCGATGATGGTGAACGGGAACAAGAACATCGGCCAGTAGGCCCAACTCTTGGTGGCAAGAATTCCCACTGCAAACGCCTGAATGGCGCTGCCGAGTTTGCTGAATGCATCGGCGATTCCGGTGGCCGTAGCTGCTGCCTTCTTGCCGCCGAAGTCGGCGGTGGCCGTGCCGGACATGATGCTGTGCACGCCGATCACGCCCATCATGGTGCCGATGGCGCATGCGCCGATGATCCACGGACGCGCCGTCAAGAACAGGTCCGTGAACGAGCCCGAGACCGCGCCGACCGATTCTGCCGTTGCGTTGATCGGCTGCCACACAAGGGTGAGGATCATGGTTCCCGTGGTGGCAAACATGATGCACTGCATCAGCGCCGCCGACGGCGCACGGCGCGACTGGAACAAACGGTCGCTGAGCCAGCCTGCTGTAAACCCGCCCGCGATGCCAGTGACGCAGCCCCAGAAACCCCAGTTCTGCGTGACCACCGGCACGCCCAGCGGCGTTTCTTTGGCGAACAGCAGGTACCAGTTCAAGATGCCGTCGCGGAGCACGCCGGAGGTGAGTTCAACAACGCCAATCATCAGGATGATGGGGTTACTGAGGATCTTCCAGATCAACTGGAAGTAGCCATACTTTTTGTCCTTGGTGTCATCATCAGAGGCGTCATGCGTATCAAGCGGATCAAATCCTGCTTGATCGGGCCGGTCTCTCAGGAGCACCACGTCAATCAGTGCCCACACAATCATGATCATTGCTGGGATCAAGAAGATCAACCACAGCGCCGGAACCGTCCGGCCATCCAAGATGAAGAGTGAATTCAAGATCGTGCGCGTGGTGGTTGGTACGGCAGGCTGCTGCAACTGAACCGCGTCAGCAATGGCTCGTCCCCAGTCGAATGCGAAGTACACACCCAGCGAGATCAGCGTGCCGAAAATAGCGCCGAAGGTGCCACGCTCACGGACGTGGAACCAATAGCTCTTGACCTTGATGGTGCTGACTGCACCGAAACTTTGGAAGAGCATGTTGAGACTGTAAAGAACCGCCAATGCCACGCCCAGCTTCACTTGCAGCTTGTCGTACATAAAGAGGTAAAGCGCACCCGCCATGCATGCGTTCATCAGCGCGGAACCAATCGCTCCAATCAACATTCCACGCTTGCCACCCAACTTGTCGACAAGTGGTCCAATGAAAAAGAGACCGACCGAATAGGTCGTGGCGCCAGCACTGGCAATGAAGCCGAACTCTGATTTGGTCATCAGACCACCCAGGGCAACCGCCGCCACCGTCAGGTTGTAACGCCCCATGTACAGAAATGAATAGGTCATCCCCAGCGGGAACCAGTTCACAAAGCGCCGCCACATGAACTTCCGCGTGTGCTTGAGCGGGTTCGTCAAGAAATACAGGGTGATGATGTAGGCGAGAGCGAGGCTGACCAGAAAGAGTGTCATGAGGCGTTCCAGTGGTGAGTGAGTCAGGGCGCAGGCTGACAGAGCGTAACTGAACCAAGAACGGGGTCGCTATTCCGGCGGAGTGGCTCAAAATTAGCGCGGACCGGTGGCAATCCGGTAAATACTGTGCCTCCATACTTGCCGATTGCGCCCACGGCGCTAATCTGAGAACACCCCATGAATTTCACATCAGTCCCCCGCGCCTCAGCGATCGCCGCTGCCCTTGCCGCATCCGTCTGCCACCACGTGGCGCTGGCCGCTGGCACATGGCAACAAATCACCGCCCTGTGCCCAAATGCCTCGGGCGGTGGACTCATGCTGCTCTCTGACGGCACGGTGCTCTGCAAATCCGAGGCAGGTGGAACCGATGGCATTGGCAACATCTGGAATCGACTGACTCCCAACAGCGTGGGCAGCTACGTGGGCGGTAGTTGGTCTGCCATCGCCGCCATGCGTGACACGCGCCTGTACTTTGCATCACAGCTCTTGATGGACGGACGCATGTACGTGGCAGGCGGCGAGTATGGAACCGGTAAGCAGACTGCTGAGGTCTACAACCCGCTCACCAATACATGGACCTCCACGCCCGCACTCGGCGTCAATATTTCCGATGCGAACTCAGAGATGTTGGCGGATGGTCGTGTGTTGCAAGCGCTGGTCACTGGCAGCCTTCGGTCCAACGTGATCTACAACCCGGTGACGAACACGTTCGCCAACGCGGCAGCGTGCGTCGGGATTCATAATGAGTCTGCATGGGTCAAGTTGCGCGACGGCAGCATTTTGATGGTCGATCGCAACTCCACTGCTTCGGAGCGCTATCGGCAGACCACCAGTACGTGGGTGGCGGATACCACCGTGCCGGTGCCGCTCTATGACCCGTACGGACTGGAGACTGGTGGCGCGGTGCTGCTCCCGGACGGTCGTGCATTCTTCACTGGTTCCACTGGCAAGACCGCGCTGTACACCCCTGGAATTGCTGGAAGCAACGGCGCTTGGGTAGCCGGTGCCGTCATTCCGGGCGGACAAGGAACGCCCGATGCACCGATGGCCATAATGGTGAACGGCAAGGTGTTGTGCGCGGTGTCGCCGGCACCAACATCCGCAGATCACTTTCCTCCGCCCACTGCGTTCTACGAATACGACCCCGCAACCAACGCATTCACGCAGGTCAACGCTCCAGCGGGTGGCTTGACCTCAAACGACTCCGTGTACATCTGGACGTTCATTTGCCTGCCGGATGGCAAAGTGCTCTGCGCCAAGCAAGGTTCGCGCGCATTCTGGGTGTACACGCCGGATGGTGTGCCAGTGCCGGACGCCGCGCCGGTGGTGTCCACCGTCCTTCGTGCAGCCACGGGGGTCTTCACGCTCACTGGCCAGCAATTCAACGGCATCAGTGAGGGCGCCTCATACGGTGACGACTGGCAGATGAACACCAACTATCCAGTGGTTCGACTTGAACGACTGGGCACAACGTATTACGGTCGTACCTTCGATTGGAATAGCACTGGTGTGCAAACAGGCGCTATGACCACCACCACCAAGATGACCGTGCCGACCACCATGCCGTTCGGCACCTACGCCCTGCGCGTCACCGCCAACGGAATTGCATCGCTTCCATACACCTTCTGGAATCCGAATCCCAACTGCATTGCAGACCTCAACCTTGATGGCAAGGTGGACGGCGCAGACCTCGCCGTCGTCTTAGTGGCGTGGGGAACGCCCGGATCAACGACTGGCGGAGGCGATTTGAACGGCGACGGCCGAGTGAACGGCGAAGACCTGGGAATCCTGCTGGCCGCATGGGGCAACTGCCCCGTCTGACGGAGCGAACCGACCCGCCGGTCAACTCACACCGCCACCGCGGCTCCTTGATCGATGATGGCATTCAGCGTGGCGCTTGGCCGCAGCGCCGCAGCGACGCGCTTGGCATCCGGGTGGTAGTAGCCACCGATGTCGATCGCCTTGCCCTGCACGGCGTTGAGTTCGGCCACAATCTTCTGCTCATTGGCCGTGAGTTCCGCAGCGATCGGTGCAAAGTGCGCAGCAAGGGCTGCGTCCTTGGTCTGCCGAGCAACCGCCTGCGCCCAGTACAGCGCCAAGTAGAAGTGGCTGCCACGGTTGTCAAGATCACCCACCTTGCGGGCTGGTCCCTTGTTGTTGCGCAGGTACTCACCGGTAGCGGCATCAAGCGTTTCTGCAAGAACGGCTGCACGCGCGTTGCCGGTGCGCTGCGCCATGTGCTCAAAGCTTGCGGCAAGGGCCATGAATTCACCCAGTGAATCCCAACGCAGACTGTTCTCCGCAACAAACTGCTGCACATGCTTGGGGGCCGAGCCACCCGCGCCGGTCTCAAAGAGCCCGCCGCCATTCATGAGCGGCACAATGGAAAGCATCTTGGCGCTAGTACCAACTTCAAGAATCGGGAAGAGATCCGTGAGATAGTCGCGCAACACGTTGCCAGTCACTGAAATGGTGTCCAGGCTCTTCTTCATGCGCTCAAGGCTGAAGAGGCAGGCCGCGGCCGGTTCCAGCACGCGGATGTCAAGACCCTTGGTGTCATGATCGGCCAGGTAGGTGTTGACCTTGGTCAAGAGTTGTGCGTCATGCGCACGCTTGGAATCAAGCCAGAAGACCGCGGGGGTTCCGGTTGCACGCGCACGCGCGACCGCCAATTTCACCCAGTCGCGAACGGCGGCATCGGTGACGCGACACGCGCGCCAAATGTCACCGGCCTGAACCGCATGTTGCATGAGCGTCGTGCCGGCGGCGTCAACAACGCGCACTGTGCCCGCGGTCTTGATCTCAAAGGTCTTGTCATGGCTGCCGTATTCCTCTGCAGCCTGCGCCATCAAGCCAACATTGGGCACACTGCCCATAGTTCGCGGATCGAACGCGCCGTGCGTTCGGCAGAAATCAATGACGGCTTGGTAGATGCCGGCGTAGCTGCGGTCAGGAATGACGGCAACGACATCCTGCGTCTTACCAGCGGCGTTCCACATCTTGCCGCCCTCGCGCAACATCGCTGGCATGGATGCGTCCACGATGACATCGCTCGGCACATGCAGGTTGGTGATGCCCTTGTCGCTATCGACCATGGCGATCGCGGGGCCATGCGCGTAGACCGCCTGAATGTCCGCCGCAATGACCGCGCGTTCAGCAGCCGGAAGCGTGGCGATCTTGGTAATCAGGTCGCCGAATCCGTTCTTAACATCCACGCCGATCCGTTCGAGCGTGGCAGCGTGTTTAGTGAATACTGGCTTGAAATACGCGCGCACCGCGTGACCAAAGATGATCGGGTCAGAGACCTTCATCATGGTGGCCTTCAGATGTAACGAGAACAGCAGCCCTGAAGCGCGCGCGTCTGCAATCTGCGCTTCAAAGAACGCGCACAACTCGTGCTTACTCAGGAACGTTCCATCAACGATGTCCCCCGCGTTGAGCTTGATGCCTTCCTTGAGCACTGTCACAGTGCCGCTGGGGCCGACATGCTCGATACGCACTGTCGTAGCTGCTGGCACGGTAACGGAGCATTCATTACCGAAGAAATCGCCATGGGTCATGGAGGCAACGTGCGCCTTGCTGCCGTGGCTCCATGCGCCCATTTTGTGAGGATTGGCGCGTGCGTAATCCTTGACGGCGTTCGGCGCGCGGCGATCGGAGTTGCCCTCGCGGATCACCGGATTCACTGCGCTACCCTTGATGCGGTCATAGCGCGACTTGGTGTCGCGTTCGATTTCGGTCTTCGGTTCATCCATGTAAGCGGGGATGGCGTAGCCCTGCTGTTGCAGTTCCACGATCGCCGCCTTCAGCTGAGGTACCGACGCGCTCACGTTTGGCAACTTGATAATGTTGGCACCCGGAGTCAAGCACAGGCGACCGAGTTCAGCCAGCGCATCGGGAATACGTTGTTCAGGCTTCAGACTTTCGGGGAAGCTGGAGATGATGCGGCCAGCCAACGAAATGTCCCGCAACTCAACCGGTATTCCTGCGGGACCTGCAAAGGCGCGAATGATCGGCAGAAATGAGTACGTGGCGAGCGCCGGAGCCTCGTCAGTGTGCGTGTAAATGATGGCGGGGGCGGCGGAAGTGGCGGGAGTGGTCATGGCGCTGATCCTGGTGAAAGTCGCGTGTTGGTCCCTGACGGACTGCGTGGCGCATTGTACGGAGACGTGATGGCACCTCTCACGGCGCTGGGGTCGTGCTAGGCGCGTGGCAACATTGCCCGAGACAGCCCTTGAGCAGTCACACTGCGGCGGCTAAGTGATGGATTGGCACTTGGAACAGTGCGTTTCTGCGCTAAACTTGAGTCGATGAACATCCATACCAGTCTCGGAACGGTCCTCATCGGCGGCACAGCCCTCATTGTTGGGCAGATGAATTCCACGGCGGACTCCGCCGCCGGTGCTGCCGCTGCATCGGCGGATTGCGCCACCGCGCCGAGCGCTGCACTTGGTGACAACTCATATGACACCTCGTCCGCGACCGCCAACTTGGTGTTCGGGACGAATGCACCGTGCGGCGCGCACACGATCTACAAGGCGATGTACTGGACGTTCACGCCGGCTACCGATGGTCTCTACACATTCACAACATGCGGCTTGGCAGCCTGGGACACGCGCCTTGCAGTGATGTCCACGTGTTCGCCAACCGGCACCGTGCTCGCCTGCAATGACGACGCATGCAGCCTCCAGAGCAGCACGACCGCGACACTGGTTGCCGGCACCACCTACCGCGTTGCGATCGGCGGCTATGGAACGAACAACAGCGGCGTGGGCACCATGAACATCTCGTTCGGCGGCACGGGCGGCGGTGGCGGCGGCGGCGGCGGCACTGGGTCGCCCGATGTCATTGTGGGTGCAATGCCCGATGTGTCAAAGTACGGCAGTGTCGTTCAGAACGGCGTGACCATCATGGCGTACGCGTTCGGCACCACCAGTTGCAACATTGGCACCGCGCAGTTGGAGTGGTTTGCATCACCGGACAACCGCCATCCCTTCATCCCCATGAATATGTATCGCCTGAAGAACGGTCGCTTTGAGCAGATCGGCATGGGCTGGGGCAAGCATGGATTCACTGCATTGCAGGGGACGCTGTGCGGAGCATGCACGGCATCCAGTACTGGAACTTACTTAGGCGTCGGCTGCTCAGATCCGTACTCGTCTGGCTTGAATGGCAGCCAAACTGGGCTTGGAACGCGCACTGAAGTCAACGCGTCCACCGGGTACTTCCCAGGCACCATCAATAGCGGCATGCCAGCCGCGCCGGCCACCATTGGTCGCCGCGTGCAGGTAAATGCAAATGATTTGGATCCAGCGCTGAACACCGGGGCAACCTATTTTGCAGAAGGCCACTACATCCAGCAGCAGGATGCGGTTGCAAACAATGACAACAACAACGCGTCGCACCGCGCGGTGACTGTTGGTGCACTCACGAGCGGCGCGTATACCCTGACACTCACTGGCTCAACCTTGCAACAGAAGCCTGCGATCGAGTCATGGTTCGCGGCTGACTCCACCGTGTTGCTTTCGTATGCCGATGTCACCGGTGATGGTCGCTTCATTGTTGGATGCAAGGTCACCGCCAACGCGAACGGCACCTGGCACTACGAGTACGCCATTCACAACCTGAACTCGGATCGCTCCGGCAGATCATTCTCCGTGCCGCTGCCAGCTGGCGTGACGGCCACCAACATTGGATTCAAGGACATCAACTACCACTCGGGTGATGCATACGACCCAACTGATTGGACGGCTTCCACGTCAGGCGGCGCGGTCACGTGGACGGGCGGCACCTACGCCACCAGCGTGAACGGCAATGCGCTTCGATTCGCAACGCTCTACAACTTCTGGTTCGATGCAAGCAGCGCCCCCATCGCAACGAACGGAACGATCGGTCTCTTTAAGCCCGGCGCAGCGGGCGCACCAGTAAGCGTCGAAGTAGCCATCAAGGGACCAGTTGCCACAGCGATCGTCGGCGACCTGAATGGCGACGGCCGCGTGGACGGCATTGATCTCGGCGGGCTGCTCTCGGCGTGGAATACGCCCGGACCTGGAGACCTGAATGGCGATGGCATCGTCTCAGGCCCTGACTTGGGGCTGCTCTTGGCGGCGTGGGGCTAACACCATGCGCAAGGAAGGCGTCACATTCGGGTTGGCGGTCATGATCACCGCGCTGGCATCGGCGCAGGACCTTTCCCAGCCCGGCTCGCTACAGGCTTCGCGCCGCGATGTCACGGTGGTCCGTGCGAGTGGAAGTGGTTTCCTTGCAACGGTGCACTATCCCGCTACTGGTACCACGATCGGTTCGCCTGTTGATTCGTCCAACGGTCCATATCCGATCGTTGCCTTCGGGCATGGATTCCTCTCCTCGGTCACGCTGTATCAGAGCACGGCAGCGCACCTGGCAACGTGGGGCTTCATCGTCATCCTGCCGCAGACGCAGGGTTCGCTCATCCCAAGTCATTCGGCGCTTGCCGCGGACATGATCAGCTCGCTCGATTGGCTTGCTGCAGAAGGTGCCGATGCTGCCTCTCCGTGGGCTGGTGCCGTGGCTTCGGATCGTCGCGGCGCAGCGGGACATTCAATGGGTGGCGGTTGCGCTGTGCTTGCTGCCCAGCAAGATCCGCGCATCCATGCACTGATTCCAATGGCGGCCGCCGACACGAATCCGTCATCGGTTGCGGCCGCTGCCTCTGTGCGCTGCGCCACCCGCCTGATCGTTGGGAGTCAGGACACCGTCGTCCCGCCGTCAACGGATGTTCCCATGTACGCCAATGTGCAGGGACCCGCGCAGTTCGTGAGTATCACTGGTGGGTCCCACTGCGGCTTCATTGATTCGGCGATCCCCTTCTGCGACTCAGGCTCCATCACACGAGCGCAGCAACTTGCCACGGTCCGCCGTGAGATGACTACGTTCCTGCTTCTCTATCTCAAGGGCGATGGCTCACAGTGGAACGCAGTGTGGGGCACACCTCCAGCCGATGCGGGCATTGTGCAGCAATCACGCCAAACCCCCGACCTCAATGGCAATGGCCGCGTGGACGGCGAAGACCTTGGCATTCTGCTCAATGCCTGGGGCCAAGCAGGTCGCGGTGACCTGGATGGAAACGGCACAGTGGACGGCGCTGACCTTGGGCGCTTGCTCGCTGCTTGGCGACCATGACCACAAAGCAGCACCGCACGCCCAGAAGAGCGTGCGGTGCGAAGTTTCTCAGAGATCAACCTGCGATCCGATCCGTCAGCGACGGCGGCGGAGGCCGGCGAGACCAGCGACGCCGAGCAGCGCGATGGCGCCTGGGGCTGGAACAGGACCGCTGTAAATCATCACGTTGTCGATGCGGCTGGAGCCAGCAGCTGCGGTGGTCGCCAACGAACGGAATCGGAAGATCACATCTGCCTGATTGTCAGCAGCCGCTGCTGCTTGATTCAAGCTGTAGATGGGGTTGTAGGTGGTGGTACTCCACGTCCCCGGCGCTCCGCCGCCACCCGATTGCAGGACGGTGTATGAGGCGAGAAGAGTTGTGAAGTTCGCGCCACCGTCGGTGCTCATCACGAGTTCAAAGGTGGCAGGACCTGTTGAACTGCGGGTCTGATCCCATGAGATGGAGATGTCCGAGTAGCCCAAAGTGGACAGGCGCGCCTCGTAGAAGTCGCCAGTTGACCAGTTGTTACTGCTGAACGCATACTGGCTGCCGTTCCCCGCTGGCGAGGTGTAGGTGGCGGCGGCGAGCGAGTGAACGCTCCGCAACTCACTGCCAGTGGTCTGCAGGCCCTCATTCGCAGCACCCACCGTGTAGGTCACGCCCATTGGGACATTGCCCGCACCGGTCGGAAACGCGGTTGTGATGGTCCAACCCGCAACGACGGCGGCGGATGCGGACGTGGCAACGGCGGTTGCTGCTACAACAGCCACCAACGAAAACTTGGTCAGGACGGACATGTGTTGAGAACTCCGAGGGGGAAGAGGTCAGGGAAGCGAGTGACGGGGAACACAGACGGATAAGGGTCCGCTGAGAAGTCGAAACATAACCCCGGGAATGAATGATGCAAGCAAATTTTACCGATAACTCAGATTGGACGCACACATTCAGTGCTTCTTACGATTTCTCTACGATCGCTCTATGACTTCGCCGCTGCCGCCCTGCCCGACCAAGGAACTCGATGCCCGGGTCACCGCCATGCGGGCCATCGCCGAGCGTGCCGGGCGCCTGACCCTCACCTACTTTCAGCACCCCGGATTGTCTGTCGAACTGAAGGCTGACGACAGTCCAGTGACCGCGGCAGACCGCGCGTGCGAAACGCTCATCCGGCGAATGATCGCCGCTGACTTTCCACATGACGGGCTCATGGGTGAGGAACATGGCACCCAGCCCGGCACAAGCGGTTTCCGCTGGGTGATTGATCCAATCGACGGCACGGTCAGCTTTGCGCGCGGTGTTCCGCTGTACGGCGTACTCATTGCTATTGAACATCTGACGCACGATGGTCCGCGCGTAGTGGCGGGCGTATGCGAACTGCCCGCACTCGGTGAACGCGTATGGGCTGCTTCCAACCGCGGCGCGTGGTGGGAGCGCAACGGAGAACCGGCAGTGCGCGCGCGTGTCACTGGTGTCGAGCGACTTGCCGATGCGTTGGTTGGCACCACCGGCTACGAGTACTTCCGACGCGCCGGATGTGTGCACGCACTTGATGCCTTGAGCGCCGCCGCGGGACGGATGCGCGGATGGAGCGATTGCTATTGCCTAGCACTCGCGGCCACTGGTCGCTGCGATGCGGCCGTGGAGCCATGGATGAACCCATGGGACTCCGGTCCGTTCCCAGTGATCTTTGAGGAAGCGGGCGGCGTGTTCAGTTCATGGGACGGAACACCGGGGATTCACGGCAGAACTGCAGTGGCAGCAAACCCAGCGCTGCACGCAGAGTTGGTGGCGTTGCTGCGCGGCTACCCCGCACTCACTTGATCCGCGACATGCGGAATTCAAGCGGCTTCTCTGCTGGCTTGCCTTCGGCTGCCTTGGGCTCAACCACCAGCACCAGCATGTCGGGGCCATCAAGGAAGTACGTGACACGCGAGAGATCTCCCGCGTTGGCCTTGGTGGGATCGGCCACCGGAACGAAGGTGGCACGGTTGGCGCCCGCCTTCTCCAAGACCAGCAGCATCGGCTCGACGCGCTTCGGGTCTGGTTCAAAGTTTCCGTGCACGTGCATCTGCCGAAGAATCACGCGATCCTTCTCAGCAACGATCTGCGTGAATTCATAGAACGGCAC
>CALQCP020000052.1 GCA_943329105.2 Chitinophaga pinensis
CGCCGCCGTATGTTTCCACGCCACCGGCGCGCGCCGCGGTGTTGTTGCGGAAGATGCAGCGTGTGAAGGTGCTCGTCACGGCGTTCGTGTCGAATGCACCACCGTAACTGCCGCCATTGTTGTCGTTGAATTGGCAGTCGGCAAACGTTGCTTGCGCGGAGAAGATGTAGCCCGCGCCACCACCGAATGTGCAGCGATGCGAAGCAAAGATGCAATTGCGAACAGTGGGTGCGCCACTCGAGACAATCAAGATGCCGCCGCCCTTGTCTTGATTGCTTGCCGTGGCGCCGTTTGCGTAGCCCGCGCGCACCGTGAATCCGTCCAGAATGGCGGTGACTGCTGCGCCGGTACCAAGGACGACGTGGTAACTGTTTTCTGTGTAGTTGGCGGTGGCGGTGTCGTTACCAAGCAGGTCGCCAGACAGGATGGTGGCGTTCGTCTTCCAATCGCGCTGCGAAAGTGTTGACTCGGTCCCCGCGAATCCGCCGTAGATGGCCACTCCGGATTTCATGGTGAAGGTCGCGGTACGCACGCCGGTTGTTGATGGCAGGTAGGTACCAGCCTTTACCCAAATTTCGTCACCGGAGACTGCTGCCGCCAACGCCGTTTGCAAACTTGATGGACCGGCATACGCATCGGCCCAACTTGCGCCCGTGCCCGCGCCGGTGGCAAGTGCGACATCCACGTAGCGAACAGTGGCGCCTGCCTGAAGAGACACAGCCAAGAGTGCGAGCGAGGAGAACGCGGCGTGTGAGCGGATCTTCATGAGTTGCAGGGGGTTCAGGGGATGAATGGGGTACAGGTGATGCATGGCGCAGGGCGGTTGCCCGGTTGCAACGCGCTCGGTGGGGCAAAGGTAGCCCCAACATGCACGAACGCCGAACGAAATTCCTGAGAACTCGGTCGGCGCGCGGCTTCGACAACAATTGTCGTTCTGATTGTCTCTCAGAGGGCTTTGCGACCGTCCGAGAAGGAGTGACCCCAAGGGGATTTGAACCCCTGTTACCTCCGTGAAAGGGAGGTGTCCTAGACCGGGCTAGACGATGGGGCCAGGTAAGTGGCTCAGTCAGTCAGTCATCCAAGCGGCTTCATGGCTCGACCGTACGCATGTGCGTACAAGTCGAGCGTTTGTTCGTGATTCCGAGGCCCAAACATCGGGGCGCCGGCAGTGAGAGTGACCCCAAGGGGATTTGAACCCCTGTCCCGTCCGTGAGAAGGACGTGTCCTAGACCGGGCTAGACGATGGGGCCGGTTTCCGAGCGGCAGAGTATACCGCCGATGCACCTTCAATGCACGTCATTTGCCCACTGGAATTTGAACGATCCCGACTCGCCCACGCCGCCAAAGCGCGCGGATGGGCCCTCTATTGCTGTGGCCCCGGACGCGCAGGCATCGAACGCTGGGCTGCCTCGGTGCGCCTCCCGGCCGGTACGCAGGTGGTGTTGGCTGGCGTAGCGGGTGGACTGAGGCCGGCGGCCATCCCTGGAACAGCGGTCGTACCCTCAATCATTGTGGATGAGCATGGCCGCGAGTGGCACCCACCGGCGCGCATCGGCTCTGGCGAGGTTGGCGCCCCGCCGCAGCGCGCGGTTCGTTGCCTGTCCGCCGACTGCGTTCTACAGACCCCGGCCGCCAAGCGGGTCGCCGCAGAACGGTTTGACGCTGACTTGGTGGACATGGAGTCTGCCGCGTTCGCCCGCGTAGCAGAGGCCGCCGGATGGAATTGGCAGGTGATTCGCGGCATCAGTGACGGTTACAACGAAACGCTTCCTGACGGCGTGGAGCAGTGGACCTCGGCGAACGGGCAAACCCGCATCGGCGCCGTCCTTGGATCCCTCGCCCGGCGGCCGATGCGCTTGCCAACGCTCGTGCCGCAGCTGCTGGCGCTGGCTCGTCGATCGGGCGCGGCCATGCAAGCGGTTGAACATGCGCTCACCGAACGCCACTGACTGCAAGGGCGAGCGCGGACGGGCGGAATCGGATTCAATGCGCGGTCCCCATGAACGAGCAGACCACTGAACACGTCGATGCGCCCGCCATCACCAATGCTGAACGCCCGATTGTCATCTTCGGGGGCACCTTCGATCCACCGCATCGACGCCATGTAGAGATTGCGCAGGGAGTGGATGCGCTGCTCAAGGCGAAGCAGATGCTGGTGATCCCTGCGTGGCAGAATCCGCAGCGTGAACATGGACCAGTGGCAAGCTCCGCCGATCGCTTGGCCATGTGCACACTTGCCTTCGACACCATGGCGGACACGGTGGTACTACCGATTGAAATCTCGCGCGCGGCGCCAAGTTTCACCATTGACACGGTACGCGCAGTGCATGACATGCAGGCCGCAGGCTCGATTATGAAAGGTCCGCTTCGCTTGGTGGTTGGCAGCGATCAGGCAATCAATTTCCGATCATGGAAAGATTGGGCCGACCTCACTTCGCTAGCAACTCCGGTGGTGGTGCTGCGTCCACCGCACACGCGCGCCGATTGGCCAGCACTGCTCGCTGAGCAGATGGACGAGGCATGGGCCGCGCGTTGGTTGTCATGGACACTTCCGATTGAACCCGTGAATTCGTCCAGTACTGAGGTGCGTCGCCGCATCGCAGCGGGCGAGTCCACTGAAGATCTGCTGCTGCCGGCTGTTGCGAATTACATCCAGTCATCGGGGCTATACGCGCCGGCAAGCTGAGAAACGGCCGGCACGGGGATGACCCGCGAGCACCCGTTGCCCGCTGAATATCACGCTGGTTCAATGCGGAATTCGTGCACTTCGCTGCGCGCCGGTCGCGGCGGAAGCGCTGACAGCGAATCTGGTCGCTCGTCAAAGGCCACGCGGTCGACTGCGTACCACTGCCCGTGGAAGCGCCACTCGTCTTGCAACTCCATGCGCGATTCCAACATGCGCTGCAGCTCACCCATACTGGAAGCGGACGCCCACGCAAGCGCGTAACCCGCACGCGGTGAATCATCGTCGGCGCTTTCAACAATCGCTACTGCATGCCAGAGCGTGCGCCCGAGGCGACGTCCGCCCTCGTCAAGATTCTCATCAAGATCAACATCAAGTTCAAGACCCCACGCTTCGCGGAGCTGAAAGAGGATCTCATCGATGTCCGGGCACTCTTCGCTGTCAAGCACAAGAATCTCGCGAACATTCAGCGGCGGTTCCGGGCGCTCGTCAACTTCTGGCGGCCAGGTGTGAGCCACTTCTTCCAGCCCATGCCGCGCCATCAGCTGTTCGATATCGTCCTTCATGTCCGGCGCAACTTGCACATCAACGCCCTTCCAACTATCAACGAACACTTCCATGTACGGCTCGTCCGCCTGCGCGCCCGCGCCGATTGATCCGTCCTCCAAGATCACCTGGCGATACTCACGCCAGTCTTCCAGGAATTCATCCAACTGCATGGGCTCACGCGCGCTGAAGATGTCCATGGTGCGGAACGCATCCTTGGACCCAACTTCCACCAGCGGAAAGATCTCGCCCGGCAGAATTTGAAACAAGGCGTCAAGCAAAGCAGACACCTTCTCAAAGCTAGTCACCGCGTAGAACCGGTAGACGTCAGGAGCGTTGTCATCGCCCTCTACAAATTCAATGGTGTAGCCCTCGCTGGGCGCCGGCAAGTCGATCGGCTCAAGGCCCAGCGGCAGCTGGAACCGGCCAATGCGGTGACGTTCAATATCGGTGCGCAGCGTGAATGATCGCATGAGGACCACGCAGTGTAGGTACCAGCGCCACTGGCGCAAAGCAGCTCAGTTGTCAGCCTAAGTATGCCTCGCGCACGCGCGGATCACGAAGCAAGTCTTGCCCGGAGCCCGTCAACACCACATTGCCTGTTTCCAAGACATAAGCGCGGTTGCTCATGCGTAGCGCGGCATTTGCATTCTGCTCAACCAGCAGAATCGTCATCCCCTGAGCGTTGAGAACATTCTTGACGGTATCGAAAATCTTTGCAACCAGGATTGGCGCAATGCCCATGGATGGCTCGTCCATCATGAGCATCTTGGGGCGACTCATGAGCGCGCGACCAATGGCAAGCATCTGCTGCTCGCCACCGGAGAGCGTTCCGCCCTGCTGAAGCGCGCGATCCTTGAGGATGGGGAACATTTCAAAGATGCGCTGCAAGTCTGATTCGATGCCATCCTTGTCAGACCGAATGAACGCGCCCATCTCTAAATTCTCGCGCACCGTGAGACGCGGGAAGATGCGACGTCCTTCCGGCACCTGTACAAGACCTTGACGCACCACTTGCTCTGGTGGCAACGATGCAATGCTGGCTCCATCAAATTCAATGCTGCCGGAAGATCGATTGATACGCGAGACGCACATCAGCGTGGTGGACTTGCCCGCACCGTTCGCGCCAATGATCGAAACGATCTCGCCCGCAAATACTTCAATATCGATCCCATGCAGTACCTGTGCTTGCCCGTACGAGCACTTCAGCCCGTGCACGCGTAAGAGTGGCGCACCTGGCCCGGTGGATTGCGGCGCATGGGAACTGGCGGTTGATACGACGCTAGTCAATGAACCACCTCTGTTCCAAGGTACGCAGCAATGCACACGGGATTGGTTCGAATCTCTTCAGGGGTGCCCTCAGCAATCTTCTTGCCGTGCTGCAGCACCACGATGCGATCGGAAATTCCCATCACCACTTTCATGTCATGCTCAATGAGCACAACGGTGACGCCGCGGTCACGAATGCGGCGAATCAGGCGCATGAGGTCGGCACTCTCGGCGGGGTTCATGCCGGCGGCGGGTTCATCAAGCAGGATCAACTTTGGCTCGGTGGCGAGCGCGCGGGCGATTTCCAAGCGGCGCTGATGGCCATACGGAAGGCTGCTCGCCAGGCTTCCGGCGGCGTCGGCCAGTTCTACAAACTTCAAGAACTCGAATGCACGAACGCGCATGGCGGCTTGCTCCCGCCAGAATCGCGGCGTTCGCAACAGGCATGCCCAGTATCCGCAAGTGCAGTGTTGATCCATGCCAACAAGGACATTCTCAACAAGGTTCATTTCTGCAAAGAGTCGAATGTTCTGAAACGTGCGCGCAATCCCGGCACGCGAAACCAGGTCTGGCGTCCGGCGCTGCGAATGCCAGATGGCTCCGTAGCCAAGTCGACCAAGCACAAATGCAAGCACCGCGATACCCCACGTTGACCAGAAACCGGCGGCGCGCATCGTGGTGACCAGCGTTGCCATTGCTTCGCCCCAAGGGAACGGCTGCGCATAGACATACTTCTCGACAATGGCACCCTGCCACAGATCAGTTGCGTTGTAGGCGAGTACCGCAACCACGGCGGTTGCTAGCCCAACGCCGATGGCGCGGTAAGAAGTCCTGCGACTCCACTCCCGACGAATCTCTTTGCCGTCGAAGAGAATCTGACCTTCGGTCGCCTCATAGATTCCCGTGATGGCGTTAAAGAGCGTGGTCTTGCCCGCACCGTTGGGGCCAATCACTGCAAAGATCTCGCCACCGTGCACCGACATGCTGACTCTCTCATTGGCAACCAACCCGCCGAAGCGCATGGTCACATCGCGCACTTCAAGAATGGTGGTCATGGTCATGGACGCAGCTCCTTGGCGGCAACCGGGGACGCGCCACCGCCGGTCACACCGCCAGCTACCCCGCCAGGACCTTCATCGCCATCAGGTGCGTCTTCCTTTGCGCCGCGCGCAGGCAAGATGCCCTCGGGGCGGAAGATCATCATCAGTACCAGTGCCAAGCCGAAGACCAAGAACTTCCAGTTGGTGGGGCTGATCAGCACATTCTGAGCCCACGTCTTCACAAAGAGGAACGCCCACTGCAATCCGTGTGCTTCGGCCAGCGCTGCAGGTGGAGCGGCATCGGATCCCCCCATCAGTTCGGTGAGTTTCACCAGCACAATGGAGTTCATGCCAACCATCACCAGCGCGCCGAGGAGAACTCCACGCACGCTGCCAATGCCGCCAACAATCACAATGCACAGAGCAAGAATGGAAATCTGAAAGTCATAGTTGCCCGGCTCGCCGGAACTGGAAAGCCGACTGGCAGTCAATGCACCGGCAAGCGCGGCCAGTGACGCGCACGTTGCAAAGGCCAGCATCTTGGCGTGATCGGGGCGAATACCCATGGCTCGGCTCGCTAATTCATCCTCGCGGATGGAGATCCAACCGCGTCCGATGCGGCTGCGTTCCAGACTGCGTGCGCCGGTAGCAACTACCAGAACAATCACCATGAAGAGCCAGTACTGACCACTTCCACTGAGTTCATGACCGAACAGCGTTGGTGGCGGCAGCGGATTGATGCCTTGGGTTCCCTTGGTAATGGAATCCATGTTCACCAAGACATCTTTGACGATCTCACCGAATCCAAGCGTCACGATCGCAAGGTAATCACCGCGTACGCGCAGCGTTGGCGCACCGAGTGCAAACCCCGCAAGCGCGCCCGCGGCCATCGTCAGGCCGAGCGCGCTCCAGAAACCCAGTTGGAATGGGTAAATCTCGCAGGTGGAAATGGCAAACACATACGCACCGATAGCGGCGAATGCAGCCACACCCAAGTTCAACAGTCCAGTGAATCCGGTGAGGATATTCAGCCCCAGACCAAGAATTGCATAGACAAACACATCCGTCATTGGATCGCTGATATGGAGCCCCAGCGGAACAAATTTCTCAACGATCGGAATGCTGGCAACCGCCGCGATCAGCAGCAGATTGATGGTGATTCGCTTGGAAGAAATGGCCATCGGGTTACACCTTCTCCCGCAGCTTTGCACCAAGCAGACCCGATGGTCGGAACACCAAGATCAAGATGAGAATGCCGAACACCACCGTGTTGGTCCAGCGGGCCTCAAGATAGCCATCACTCATGGAGCGAATCACGCCGATCAAGATTCCGCCGAGAACCGCGCCGGGAAGATTTCCAATGCCACCGAGCACTGCGGCGATGAACGCATCCATGCCCATTCGATAGCCCATCTGGAAGCTGACCGTTTGGTTGTAGAGGCTGTAGACCACCGTGGCAAATCCACCAAGCGAGCCGCCGATGAAGAACGATGCGCCAATGACGCGCTCCACATCGATACCCATGAGCGAAGCACCAGTGGGATTCTGCGCCACAGCGCGCATCGCCTTCCCAAGCTTGGTGAATCGCACTAGGTAAGTGAGCGCCACCATCAGTGGGAGCGTCACGCACAACACCAAGAGATCTGTGCGCGAGTAGATGACATCACCGATTTGCGCAGCGGGAGCCGCAGAAACCAACGCTGGAAATGCCTTTGGCGCAGCGGAACTTGTTCCATCGGCAAACACATCCATGGGCAAACCGCCCCAGAAGAGCCCCAGATTCACCAAGATGAAACTTGCACCGATGGCACTCACCAACAGACTCAATTTGCTGGCTTTGCGAAGCGGTCGATAGGCAAGACGGTTGATCGACCAATTCAGCGAGCCGCAGAATGCAGCAGTGCCAACGAGCACCATCACGAGTCCCATGATGCCGCCCGTACCCGCCCATTGGTCAACACCAAGCGCCCCCACAACAGTGAGCGCAAAGTATGCGCCCAACATGCATAGGTCGCCGTGCGCAAAGTTGATCAACTCAATGATGCCGTACACCATGGTGTAACCAATGGCGATCAGTGCAATGATCATGCCATTGGAAAGACCGGTGACGAGTTGCTGAGTGAATACCTCTTGCGACGACAGCAGACCATCACGGGCAAAGGCACCAACAGCGTCGACGCGTGAAAGCGCGCACGCTGCCAGAAACTCTGCCGCAGCAACCGATTGCTGCATCACTTAGCCTTCGCCGCCCCACCCGCTGTGCGGACGAACTTGAAGGCACCGTCTTCAATGGTGTTGATCGACATGGTGCGAATGGACGTGTCACCATTCTCATCAAAGCTCCACGTGCCAAGCGCTCCGTTGAAGTCTTTGGTGGCGGCCACCGCAGCAATGATGGCCGCGCGATCCTTGGTCTCAGCGCGGTCGATGGCATCAAGCAAGACGCACCCTGCTTCGTACCCATAGACGGCATACGCCTCAGGAATCTCGCCATATTTCGCTTGGTAGCTCTTCACGAACTTGGCGCCGATACCAGTCAACATTTCCGAAGGCACACCGCCGAAGGTGATGTACACGCCGCCTTGTTCCTTGGTGACGCTGTCCTTGCCAGCGGCCTCGATGAATGCCTTTTCAAAGGTGCCATCGGGTGAAACGAACGGAATCTTGGCTCCGCCGGCACGTAAATCCTTGAGTACCTGCGCGGCATTGGTCTGCGTCGTGCCGCCAAAGAAGACGACATCCGGAGCAGCGGCGCGAATCTTGGTGACCAGCGATCGATAGTTGGAAGCCTTGGCGTCAATACCTTCAAAGCCGACCACCTCAACCCCAGTGGATTCGGCGGTCTTCTTGAAGACATCGGCAATGCCCTTGCCGTACAGCTCGCGATCGTGGAGGATGAATACCTTTGTTGCCTTCAGGTCGTTGCGGCAGAATTCACACGCGACGGCGCCCTGAATGTCATCCGCTGGCACAACGCGGAAGTAACTGACCTTGCCCGATGGGCGATAGACAGCCGGCTCATTTGGTTCGCCAAGGCCGGGCTTGGTCAGTCCGGCGGCGGTGTTGCCCGGACTCACCATCACCAGTCCGGCTTTATTAAGAAGCGGCATAGAGATCTTGGCCGCACCGGAGTTGTAGGTACCGATGTATCCCACCACCGCCGGATCAGCGATCGCTCGCTTGGCGTTGGCGGACTCAATTTGACCGTCCCAGTTTCCCTTTTGCGGACTGGCGTCATCCATCGCCTCAAACTCAATCTTAAATCCATCAACCATCGCGCCCCGCTCTTCAATGGCCATCTTGATGCCATTCACGATGCTGGTGGTCTGCGCGTTGGCACTACCAGTCTGTGGAAGACTGCTGACAATTTTCAACTTCTTGTTTGGCGCATCCTGAACAGCAAAGACGGGGGCGGCGGCGAGGAGAAATGCAGCGCCAGTAAGCGCGGCAACGATGGAAGCGGTCCGGCGGATCATGACGCGGAATGATAGCGAGACAAATCTGTCTGCTCGGGTGCGCGACCCGTCCAACCCGGTCACTACAAAGTCGGTATCTTCCGTTTGTCCCAACAGCTCATCCATTCACTCAACTGAGAACACCACTATGAAGAAGACTGCACTCTGCCTCCCCGCCATGATCCTCGCCGGCATTTCGCTCAGCGCGCTCCCGATGGGATGCGACTCTGCGTCCAAGCTCCCACCTGCCGAGCAGGCCGCCATCCTCAAGGACTCCGCGCAGGGAACGGTCGATCGTTGCAAGACGAAGTTCCCTGCAACGGCCAAGGAATTCACCAACGCATACGGCTATGCGGTCTACCCAGAAATCGGCAAGGGCGGCTTGGTCGTCGGCGGCTTCAAGGGCACTGGTCTGGTGTACGAGGGCGGCAAGTTGGTAGCCAAGAGCGTGGTCGGCGGCGGAACCATCGGCGCGCAAATCGGCGGCCAGGCATACGCGCAAGTCATCTTCTTCAAGGACAAGATGGCCTTCGACCGCTTCAAGCGTGGCGAGACCGCGTTCCAAGCCGGCGCTTCCGCTGTTGCAGCGAATGCTGGTGCAAGCACCGCGATCGACTACAAGAATGGCGTCGCAGTGGTTGCCTTCGGAGCAGAGGGTCTGATGCTGGAAGGCGTGATCGGCGGACAGACCTTCACGTTCGAACCGATCAAGTGATAGACATCGGGCGCGCTTCGGCGCGGCCCGGCGCACTATCAATGAAACCAAGCACGACCTCGGCCGCCTCGCGGCCGGGGTCGTGTCCTTCAAAGCTCCGCGTGACTGCATCAAGATCACGGGACATGCGCGCCCGGAGTCCAGCATCATCAAGAAGCGGCTCCAACGCGCGTAACAACGGCCCCGCCCCGCCTGCGTGCGGAATGAACTCCGGGACAATCTCACGGCGCGCGATGATGTTTGGTAGCAACCGATGCGGCGTGAGCAGCACCACGGCACTGCCTGCGGCTTTCACAAAGCCCGTTCGATACAGCGCCACCATGGGCTTACGTTGATGTGCAAGGTCAAGGCTGACCGTGCCACTGACATTGAGCGCACAATCGCACCACGCGATGGCAGCATCCGGATCATTGCTTGCCACATGCAAGTTGCTCGGCCACGCAGCACCACGAGCAGCAGCGTGCACCAACGGGACCAGCGCTTCATTGGCTGCCATGACAAGCCCAACAAGGCCGGGTCGCGTATGCGTGACCGCACGGAATACCTCCAACATAAGCGGCATGTTGGCGCGCACTTCACTGCTGCGGCTTCCAGGCAGCAGTAACAAGTTCGGCGCACCCGCGGGAAGCTCCTTGGCACGCAACAGCGCATTTGGACTCACCGGCTCGCCAAGCACTGGATGCCCAATGAAGTGTGCGCGCACGCCGCGCGACCGAAACCACTCTTCTTCAAATGGCAGCAGGCAAAGAATTGCATCACTGGTACGCCGCCACTTCCGAATCCGCCACGGCGCCCACGCCCACAGTTGCGGCGCAACCAGATTCACCACGCGTGATCCACCGGCAGATCCGCGACCATGCTGCTTCATCCATGAGGCAATATGCCAATTCGCCGCGGGGCTATCGACTGGCACATGCACATCCACTGGATTGACGGCTGCCCACGCACGAATATTCGCAACGATGCGCCGAACCTCAGAAATCTTCTTCAACCCCACCAGCGTCATGGCACCATCACGCGCTGTCTCGCCCGCCATCTCACACCCAGCAGCACGCATCTTGGGGCCGCCCCAACCAACCACGCGAACATCCGGGGCCAGCGCCCGCAATGCTCGCACCAAAGGCGCAGCATGGGCATCCCCGGAGGGCTCGAACGCAGTAACTAGAACGGTTGGCACGTGCGCAGCATAGGAAATGCACTCAGCCTTGATGCGGGGCGGGACGGGTCGATGCCCACCAGTACATCCTGGACAAAGGGGCATGACATTTCTAGTTGCATTGTGGGATCACGATGTCTTACTGGGTTGCGTTGTGGCAACACGGTTGCGTACTGGCCCGCATTCGCCTTACGAGGACGGCCGCTGAGCGCGGCCCTGTCCTCTCCGGCGCTTGCGGCCAGGGGAACGGGTTCCAAACTGTGCATGCACGCGTCCTGCGTGTTCGAGCCCCCGCAGTGAGCACGGGATCCTCGGTAAGCGGCGTGTGAAACTGAGAAGTCCGGCAGTTGGACGTACGCCCCGTGGGTGCCAACCGGACGAACAGTTTCGCCC
>CALQCP020000053.1 GCA_943329105.2 Chitinophaga pinensis
GGCGCGCGATGCCGCAACGCGCTCGTCAACAGCACGACGCTTGCCAAGTCGCTCATCGATCTGCTCATCAATGGCCGCCAACGTGCCGGTGGCCAATGCATCACAAACAGACATGCCTTCGAACGCGTCGCGCCCGTAGTAAAGAGGTCCTGCGTAAATGCCGCGCAAGTGACCCTCCGCATAGTGACGCGTGAGTGCCGCACCGCCAAGAAGCACCGGAATATTGATGCCGCGCTCGTTGAGTTCGCGCAGATTCTGCTCCATCACGCCCACGCTGCGCACAAGCAATCCGCTCATGCCAAGCGCGTCGGCATTGGTTCGCTCCACTGCTTCCAGCATCGCTGTCAGCGGCTGCTTGATGCCAATATTGTGAACTTCAAATCCATTGTTGGTGAGAATGATGTCAACCAAATTCTTACCAATGTCATGGACATCACCGGAAACCGTCGCCAACACAATGCGCGCCTTGGCACGACCGGTGGCGCCAGCCTTCTCCATGTGCGGCTGCAACAAGGCAACTGCCTTCTTCATCACCGTGGCACTCTTCAGAACAAATGGCAACTGCATCTTGCCGGAACCAAAGAGATCACCAACCACTTTCATGCCCATGAGCAAATGGTCGTTGATGATTTCCAACGGCCCGTACACCACCAGTGCGCGATCGAGCGCCGCTTCAATACCTTTGTCTTCGCCGTCAATGATGTGCTGCTGCAGCGCCTCTTCAATCGGAAGATCCGCAAGCGTCTTTCGAACCTCGACCGTTTCGGCACCATCGGGGAACAGCCCGATGAAGTGCAGCAGCGGATCAAAGTCCTCGGGCATTCCTTCCGGGCGCTCCGCACCACGACGATTAAAGATCAACCACTGCGCAGCATCCCACTGTTCCTTCGGAATGCGATTCTCCGGAAGGATCTTGCTCGGGTGCACAATCGCCGCAGTCAGACCACGCATACGCGCTTCATGCAGGAACGCACTGTTCAATACCGCTCGCGCAGATGGCTTGAGTCCGAAGGAAATGTTGGACAATCCAAGCAGAATTTGGCATTCTGGGAACCGTTCAGAGATGCGCCGGATGCCCTCCAACGTCTCCAGGCCCAAGCGACGATCTTCATCATTGCCGGTTGCAATGGTGAATGTCAGGGGATCAAAGAACAAGTCGTGAGCATCTAAGCCCCACTTGCGTGTGAACAGATCATGAATGCGCGCCGCGATTTCCACCTTGCGGTCCGCGGTCTTGGCCATACCAGCCTGCGGATCTTCATCAATAGTGAGGGCCACGCATGCCGCGCCGTAGCGCTTGAGCAGCGGGCAAATTTCATCGATCCGCTTCTCGCCGTCTTCCAAGTTAATGCTGTTGACAATGCAGCGTCCACCAGCTCGCTTCAGCGCCGCTTCAATCACATCCGCTTGGGTGCTGTCAACCATCAGTGGCGCGTTCACATGTTGCACGTAGCGGCTGGCAACCTCGGCCATGTCTTGCACGCCGTCGCGTCCAACAAAGTCAACGCATACATCCAAGAGGTGACTGCCATCGCGCATCTCTTCTTTCGCCATGCTGACCAGGCCATCCCAATCATTGGCGTCCAACAGCGTCTTAAACTTCTTGCTTCCATTGGCATTGGTGCGCTCTGCAACAATCAGGAAACTGTTGTCTTGCCGGAACTCGGTGAATCCGTACAGGCTTGAGCACCCTGGCGTGCTCACCGCTACGCGAGTGATCGGCGTTCGCGTGCCAACCACTTCGCGGAGTGCGCTGATGTGCTCGTTGGTGGTACCGCAACATCCACCGACGATTCCTGCGCCAAATTCTTCGATGAATCGACGCATCGCTGCGCCAAATCCTTCGGGCCGCAAAGGGTATTCCGTGCGTCCATCCACCAGGATCGGTAGACCCGCATTGGGGATCACACTGAACGGACGGTTCCAATGCTTGGCCAAGAAGGCAATGTGCTCGGCCATCTCGGTTGGACCGGTCGCGCAATTCAAACCAAGGCTGGCAATCGGAAACGGTCGCAGTGCATTCACTACTGCTGCCATGTCGGAGCCAAGCAACATGGTGCCGGTGGTCTCCATGGTGACGCTGGCAAGAATCGGAATGTCTTCATGCGTCTTCTTCGCGGCGCCGAGGGCATCAAGGCAGGCACTGATCGCACACTTCACTTGCAGCAGATCTTGACTGGTCTCAACGATCAGGCAATCCGCGCCACCATCAATGAGGCCGCGCGCCTGTTCGCGATATGAATCGAGCATCAACTCCCAGGACACTTGCCCCAGGGTAATGAGTTTCGTACCCGGTCCGATCGACCCTGCAACAAAGCGTGGTCGGTCACGCGTACTGAATTTGTTGGCGGCTGCGCGCGCTACCTGAGCCGCGCGCACATTGAGGTCGTACACCCAACTGACCATCTCTTCATCAAAATCAGCAGCGACCAACTTGTTGGAACCGAACGAATCCGTTTCCACAACGTCGGCACCGGCTGCCAAGAATCCCTCATGGATGCGCTGAATCAAATCGGGCCGACTGCGCACCAAGATGTCCGTGCAATTTTCGCGGCCGAGGTAATCCTCCGCAGCACAATCAGCGCACGAGTGAATGCTTGTTCCCATCGCACCGTCAAACACCACGATGCCACGATCTAACGCCGACTGAAAGGTGCTGGCCATATGTAGATGAACCGTACTTCAATACCTGCCCCGATTCAACCGTTCATCCGGATATACGGATGGATGGCATTAAGAAAGATTTGAGGCTTAGTATTATTGGACGTTATGCGAGAGTGCTTGTCCAATCGCCATTGTTCGCCGGTTCGTACCCTTGTCAGTCCATGGCTCCCCGCGTTCCCTGCGTTCCCTCGCTTGTCGTCCTGATCACCGCACTGTCCATGGCGCATTGCGCGCCGGATGATCGTGCAGCAACTGTCGACGCGACCACGAAGGGCGCCACCATAGACGCGGCGACTTTGAGTCCGGCTGCATCGAACACGACGACGCCGACCACCGCGCCATCGCCCTCCCCCGCAACCAACGCCGCAACCAACGCCGCAACCAACGCCGCAACCTTTGACGCCGTGTGGACCACCGTTCGTGATTCACACTGGGACGCCACGCTTGGCGGAGTTGACTGGAACGCGGTGCGCGCTGAGTTGCTACCGAAGGCCACCGCCGCAGAATCCAACGAGGCATTGCGCGCCGTACTCACGGATGCACTCAGTCGTTTGCAGCAAAGTCACTTTGCCATCATTCCCAGTGAGTTCGCCAATACCGAAGAGTCCGAACTTGAAGCACCAAACGCGGACGACGCCTCCAACGCGCAACCCGCTACGGTCGCAAAGCAGCCAAGTCCTGCCGTAAAAGAGGGCCAGTCCGGCGCGGAACTTGCATTCATGCCACGCAAAGGCGCCGCCGGCACGTGGGACGCGATTGTGGTGGCGGTCGAGCCCGGGTCTCCGGCAGAGCACGCTGGCGTCACCGCCGGCATGCGCGTTACCAAGATCGCCAACGGCAACATCGACACCATCGCGGCGGTTGCTGACCACCTGCCGCCCGGCGACGGCCTGGAGCGCTACCAACGTGCGCAGATGGCGCACATCGCTACTACTGGCGATCCGGGCACTACCCGTTCGTGGCAGCTGGAGACCGTGGACGGCTCCACACTCACCGCAGAGGTCACCTACGAACTTGACTCGCGCCCGCACACCAAATTCGGTTTGCTTCCTGCACTTCCAACTGAACTCACTTGGCGTCACCTTGATGAAACCGAACGGCAGCGCTGGGGTGCCACAGACCATGAAATCGGCCTGATTCGATTCAACATCTGGCTGATCCCTGTAGCGCGACCGTTTGACATCGCCATGGACACGCTCCGTTCCGCCGACGGCATCATCATTGATTTGCGCGGCAACCCGGGCGGCATCGGCGCCATGGCCATGGGTATCGCCGGTCACTTCACGTCGGAAGCACGCGAACTTGGCGAAATGAAAACGCGCGACGTCACGCTGCAATTCAAGACCAACCCACGAACGGTGAGCAGTACCGGCGTTGCCGTCACCCCGTACGCCGGTCCAGTGGCCATTCTGGTGGACGACTCCACCGCGAGTACCAGCGAGATCTTTGCAGGAGGATTGCAATTCCTCAAGCGCGCAAAAGTCTTCGGAACGCGCACCGCCGGCGCCGCGCTTCCGGCGATCACCATAACACTTCCCAATGGCGACGTCTTTCTGCACGCGATCGCCGACTACCGTCTCCCCGATGGCTCCGCACTGGAGGCAACCGGCGTGGTACCCGACAACGTACGCCCGTACACCCGCGCTGATTACGCCGCACTCGGCGACCCTGCCATGGCCGAAGCCGTGCGTTGGATTGCCAGCCAGCGCAGTAACGAACACTAAATACGCATAGCGCAACTGCTTCCACTTCTACTCTTACTTCAACACCAAACTTCCACTCCCACGCCGCACTCTCACTCCCCCAATTCCGCGACACATCAACGTTTCCAATCGCACTTGCACTTCAACACAGCACTTCTACTTCGCATAGGAACCCTCATGAAACACCGCACCATCCTCTCGTTCATCCCAGCCGCCCTCGCTTGCACCACCATCGCCCTCGCGCAATCCGCGCAGGCGCCAACACCGCCAGCAAAGAGCCCGGCCGCGACACCCGCTGCTCCCGCTGCACCGATTACTCCGCCAGCCACCCCACCAGCAGCTCCCGCCGCCGCGCCCGCACCTGCCGCGCTACCGAAGTTCCCGCCGGTTGCCTTTGAAGGCGCCAAGCCATCCGCGCAAGAGCTACTCACGCGCCACATCACCGCCGCCGGTGGTGAGAAGGCGTGGGAGGCCAAGACCATGATCAGTTCCAAGGGCTCCATTGACATTCCTTCCGCCGGCCTCAAAGGCTCCATGGATATGCAGGCGATGGCTCCAGACAGCATTGCCATCGTCATGGACCTTCCAGGCATGGGCCAGTCGCGCAGCGGCTTCAACGGCACCGTTGGCTGGACGATCGATCCGATGCGCGGACCAGCAATGATGGATGCCAAGCAGATTGCGGACCTGAAGCGCGATGGAAACTTCCGCCGCGACTTAGACCTGATGCGCAACCCAGGCAACTCCGAAGTACTTGGGCTTGTGGAGTTTGAAACACGCCCGTGCTGGCAGGTGAAGATTGCCACAGCCACGCCAGACGCCACCCCCACCAACAATTTCTACGACAAGGAAACCGGCCTCATGGCCGGCATGACCATGATGGCAGCCACGCCCATGGGCAGCATTCCGGTGACTTTGTTGACCAGTGATTACAAGGACTTTGCTGACGTCAAGCTGCCAGCCCGTACCACCACCAAAGTCATGGGGCAGATGCAAGTAATGACCATCGAATCCGTAACGTGGGATGGCGTCACCGCCAAGGCATTTGAACTGCCACCGGAAATTGCCGCAATGAAGAACGCTGCTCCGACACCAGCAACGCCCGCGGCTCCCATCGCTCCCGCCGCCCCCGCCGCCCCCGCCACCAAGTAACCACACCACGCGGCACTCAATGACCACCTCTGCTGTCAATCTCCGCGCCGTTTGGAAGCGCTTTGGCAAGACCGAGGCCGTTCGCGGCATCGACCTTGACGTACCCGATGGGTCCCTCACCGGATTCATTGGTCCAAACGGCGCAGGTAAGAGCACCACCATCCGGATGATCATGTCGATCATTCATCCCGATGAAGGCTCGGTGCAGGTGTTGGGTGCGGACGCCATCAGTGCCAAGGATCGGATCGGCTATCTGCCGGAAGAGCGCGGACTCTATCGACGCATGCGCGTGATGGAGTTTCTCAAGTTCATGGCCACCCTCAAGGGTCTGCCCGCTGCTGGCTTGGACGCACGCGTCAACGCCTGGCTAGAACGCGTGCAGTTGACGGACGCCAGCAAGAAGCGCTGCCAAGAATTGTCCAAGGGACAACAGCAAAAAGTTCAATTTATTGCCAGCGTCATTCATGATCCGGAACTCATCATCCTTGATGAGCCGTTCAGTGGATTGGATCCAGTCAACGCACGCCTCATCAATCGCCTGATCCGCGACTTGCATGATGCCGGACGCACCATCATCTTCTCCACGCATGTCATGCATCAGGCGGAGCAGCTCTGTGATCGCATCGTCTTGATCAACCGCGGCGAGAAGATCCTAGACGCGTCGATGACAGAGATTCACGCACGATTTGACCCGCGCACCGTGCAAGTGGAACCGTCCTCGCATAATCCAGCGGAGGCATCACGCCTCGGTGCACTGCCAGGCGTGGAGCGCGCGCAATGGAATCCCGAACGCCACGCCGCCGAATTGACCATCGCGCGCGACGTTGATCCGCAAGATGTGATGCGCGCGGCAATTGCCTTGATGCCAGTACGCACTGTTGAATTGCGCAAGACAACACTTGATGATGTCTTCGTTGAACTTGTTGGCGAGGCAATGCCCTCGAGTGAGGAATCCGGCAATGGCTGATCGAATGCACGCCAGTCCAATGCGCAGAATCTGGACGATCGCTTTCCGTGAGTTCCGGCACACCGTCATCACCAAGGGATTTATCTTTGGCGCGCTGGTGATGCCGGTAGTGATGTTCGCTGCCATTGCTGCCATTGGAATGCTGATCGGAATGCAAATGACGCCGGTGGCGGGCACGCTGGTGGTGATCGATGAAAGCGGCACGGTTGCTGGATTCGCGGCCGAAGAACTCACCCCTGAGCAAGTGGCCAAAGATATGCAGGACACGCTCAAGCGCAACTCTGCACTCAAGAGTTGGCCCGGCAATGATGTGGCGCAACAAGCAACCGCCAGCCTTCCCTCCATCGATGTCAAGGTGGAATCGGTGCAAGACGCCACGCGCGTCGATGAACTGCGCGCCAAAGTGCAAGACGGATCGCTCCTCGGTCTTGCCATCGTGTCGCCCGAACTCCTCAACGCCAATCCCAAGGATGCCGAAGGCAACGACCTCACCTACACGCTGATCGTGCCAACGCGAAGCGCACCACGTCTCACTGGCATGTTGGAGAAATCCATCGCCAAGGCCATTGTCAAAGCGCGCGTGCAGCGCGTTGGCACGGACTACACATCGCTGCAGGCGCTACTGACACTTCCGGAAACATCCGTGCGCCGCATGTCCACCGAAGGAGCCGAGGCGGACGAAAACGCGATCGCCAAGACGCTCCTTCCGATGGGATTCATGATGCTCCTGTGGATCGCCACATTCACCAGCGGGCAGTACTTGCTCACCACCACCATTGAGGAAAAAGCCAGCAAGGTGATGGAAGTGCTCCTCAGCGCGGTCAGTCCCATGGAACTTCTGTGTGGCAAGATCGTTGGATACGCCATGGTTTCCGCAGTGATGCTGGGCATGTACGGAGCGTTGGGAATTGCCGGACTCAGTGCCGCAGCCATGGGCGACCTGGTGTCACCCGGAATGCTGATCCTGATGCTTGTCTACTTTGTGATGGCCTATGCGTTTGTATCCACCATGATGGCCAGCGTCGGCAGCGCAGTGAATGATCTCCGCGAGGCGCAAAGTTTGGTAACGCCCGCCATGCTGATCTTGATGTTGCCGATCATGCTGTGGCTACCCATCAGTGAACAACCCAACGGCTGGATCGCCACCATCTCCAGCTTCATTCCCCCAGCAATTCCATTCGTCATGGTGCTCCGCGTCACTGCAAGTAATGAGCAGATCGATACCTGGCAAGTAGTACTCAGTCTCGTCTGGGGCTTCGCTTGGGTTGGTGCCTTCATCTGGGGTGGTGCAAAGATCTTCCGCGTTGGCGTACTGATGCAAGGCAAGCCGCCCTCGCCGCGCGAACTCCTTAAGTGGATTCGCATGGCCTGAGCAGATGACTCGAGCGGCTACAGTGACAGTGTGAGCGGTGTCCTCATACTCCTCGTATCAAGTATTGCGCTGGTGCTGCTATTCAGCGCGCTCGGCGTCGGCGCCGTGTGGTGGGCGCTCTTTGGCGACAAAGCACGCGCGCGCCGCTGCCCGCGCTGCTGGCATGATCTGTCCGGCACACCCGGAATGACCTGCGGCGAGTGTGGTCATGTGGCACACCACGAACGCGAACTGCTACAAATGCGTCGACGCTGGGGGGTGGCCATCACGGCGCTGGTTGGAATTCTGGTGGTCACCGGTTGGGCGCGACTGGAAATACTCAATGCTTCGTGGGTTGGATTTGTCCCCAACGCAGTGCTTGTGCAACTGCCGCGCCTGTTGCCCAGCGGCCAGTTGCCCACGTGGGCGCAGAACGAACTCAACAACCGGGTGGTGAACGGGCAACTGGACGGCCAGCAGATGTTGGACCTGATTGATGTACTGGATCCAGGCGCGGAAGCGCTTGGAAGCCCAGATGATTGGCGCACCCTCACACTGGCGCGGGCAACATTTTCTGTTCCCGCCGAACTTGCCCCAATCACCGATGAACTCGTCACCTCCGCTGAAGTGCGTCGCCAAGCGCGCGCAACGTTTACATCTGCGCGGGCCAGCCGCCTAGCACTCTTTACCCCGTGGATTGAAGTGGTTGTGCCCACGGAATGGCCGGCTGGCACCTCGCCGGTTGCGGGCGTGCGCGGCATCGTGTGGGGCGCGGACACGGAGTGGCGCGTCCGGCTGAATGATGATCACTCCAACTGGCTCGTCGGCGACGGCATGTCCGCACTGCGGCGCCAACCAGGATTTGGCGCACTGCAACTCCCGATCGCAACGACCGACGGTCGCGTCCAAGCAACGCTGGAATATGAAACTCGCCGCCGCACAGACGGAGCTGCGGAGTGGAATCCATGGATTCCCCAACCATCGATTGTGATTGATGCGGTGGTTCGCCCGCTCGATCTCTCGCATATGCAACCGAGTGATGATGCAGAGATCACCCAGACCGCACGCGAGGCATTTGATTTCCCGGTGTCGATCTGGACTGATGACAATCGCCCAGCTGGTATTCGTTTCAACACGCGCGCCTTCGCGAGTCCGGACTACGCAGATATGTTGATCGGCGTGGTACTGGAACTACGGGAGAACGGCGTTGCCAGGCGCCGCTCGCACCTGTGGTGGCCGGGCTCGAGCCTGGCCCGTACAGGCTGGGAAGTTGACCTTGAAGATGTGGAAGCGCTGCGGCGGCTGCGTGATCTTGCGAGCCAACTTGGGGCATTGCCAGCAAACCCGGATGGCGGTCATTCCGTCCCCGGATGGACCATGTCCGTCCGCGGCGACCGGCTGATGGCGCTCCGAGCCATGGGTGCCGGAAGCCACAACGAGGCAAACATGCGCTTCTGGAGTGGACAATTTGAAACCCCGCTCCGAGTCAGCGAACGCCCGGAAACAGCCCCAAATCGGGCATTTCGCCAGGAATCGCGCTCGCCCGCTCCCGGGCTACCTAAACAAAAATAAAATTCTGTAAGGATGCGTGATCCATAATCTCGGTTCCTTACGCATATCAGGTTGGAGAGATCGGTTAAAGGCTCATTGGACCCCCCGTTGTGAGGTGCTTCATATGGACCGTGACTTTTCCCCGAGCTACGCAACTTCCACGCATGACGAACCTGCCGCGCGAACATTCGCTCGACCCGTTCGCCCTGCCCATGCAATCTTGGAACATGCTCTCGCCACCCACGGACGCGCGCAGCACGAGTGGCTGCAGCCAGCGGTGGGATCCGCCAGCGCATTCAATAGCCACGAAGCGCGCATGCTCGTCGATGCGGATCGCTGCATCGCTTCGACCGATGATCAAGCGCTCGAACTTGACCTGGTGATCCGCAGCGGATCCGCGAACGCCGACGCCGAAATCCTGTATCGACTTCCCGCCGGCAGTTACCTCTGTGCAGACGACGCCTGGGACTTACCGATCTTTGACGCCATTGCAGATGACACGGAACGTCGCGTCCGGGTTGAACTCCCCGACGGTCGAACCAAGATCACCTGCCGACTTGAACGCGGCGGTCGTCTCAACGTGCGGCTTGTAAATCAGAAATCTTGAGCGCGTCGACCAAGACGCGCATGGCGTCCGCCATCTCGGCAGCAGAACCAAAGCGCTGCTCCGGTGACTTGGCCAGAGCACGCTCAAAGAATGCCACTGCTGGATGTCCAGCCTCTACAGCACCAGTGCTATCAAGCGCCCGGGCGGGCTCCGCAATGATGGAGCGCAGCATCTCCGCGGATGTGTGACCATCCATGTCGTAGGGCAAGGTGCCCGCAAGCAGTTCGTAAGCGACCACTCCAAGTTGGTACAGGTCGGATCGATGATCCGCGTGTCGCGAATGACCAGAAGCTTGCTCGGGGCTCAGGTAGCTCAGTGTTCCGATGATTTGCCCAGTAAGCGTGTGCTCCTGGCGCGTGTTCAGATCGCCGTCAAGGACGCGTGCCGCACCGAAATCGATAAGTCGAGCATCGCCGTTACGTTCGACCAAGATGTTGCCCGGCTTGAGATCGCGATGAATGATGCCATGCCCGTGCGCAACTGCCAGCGCCTCGGCGATCGATACCAGCATCTCCATGCGGCGATACGCAGGAACATGTTGCTCGCGGCAATGCTTGCGAATGTCTTGGCCATCAATGAAATCCATCACCAAGTACGCGCATCCGCCATCAAGCGTGCCCGCGGAACGGAGCGCCACTAACGCGGGATGCCGCAGCCGAGCCAGCAACCGCCATTCACGCCGAAAGCGTGCTGCAGCGCTGCGACCGGAACTCTCCACATGAACCAACTTCACTGCTACCAGCTCACCGGACTCAGTCTCGCGGCAGAGTTGCACCACCCCCGCGCCACCACGCCCAAGTTCACGAATCGGCTCATAGCCCGACGGAAGCAAAAGTACCGGCGAAATCGATGCCACTTCAACGCCCGCGCAATCCCACGCAGACACGCCACCTTCATCAGCTAGCAAGAGTGATCGAACCAATTCAACCAGCGCAAGATCGCCGCCGCAGGAATCTTCGACGAACATCTGACGCTCATCAGCGGGCATGTCGCAAGCACAGGTGAATATGGCTCGCGCGCGGCGAAGGCGGTTCGACTTTGCTGGGTCAACCGCCGGCGCTCGCTGGCCATTCTGCACTTGGGTACTTGCGCTGCGATCTGTCATGGACGGACCGACTCGCCTTCTTCGTCGAGGCCATTGAGTTCAATGCCGAGCTTCTGCGCCAAGAACGCCCGCCCGAATCGCCAGTCGCGATTCACGGTTGGCCGGGAAATACCCAGCGCTTCGGAGATCTCCGCAACCGTCATGCCAGCGAACACC
>CALQCP020000054.1 GCA_943329105.2 Chitinophaga pinensis
TCCGCGGGTATGTAGCACTGGCCGTAGTTGTTGCGTCCCCAGCACCGAACGCCGCCATCGTTTCGGAGTGCGACGGTGTGGTATTCGCCCCCCGCGACGCTTGAGCACGCACCGAGATCCGCGGGCGGGTTGCACTGGCCGTAGTTGTTCCATCCCCAGCACCGGACGCCGCTATCGCTTCGGAGTGCAATGGTGTGGTACAAGCCCCCCGCGACGCTTGAGCATGGACCGAGATCCGCGGGCGGATTGCACTGACCTTGGGCGTTGTACCCCCAGCATCGCACAATCCCATCAGCGTGCGCGCTTCGCTCGACCGCAACAACCCCTGCCGTTGCGAGAAATGCAGCAACAAGCCCCGTCCTCGTGAGGAGTGGACCAGTCCGCCCGATGTGTTTCGATTGTTCCATATCTATAGTTACGGCGACCGACACCACATTCCACCAACGATCCGGGAATTTATTCGGTTTTTCGATTTCATTTCCCCACGGCTGTCGTGAGCGCAGAGACGGACGTGTTGGAATGAACCGCACTCGCGGAAGGCCGGCATTGGCGCCCGGCCACTGGCATTGGCATACTGCCCGCATGCCATCCCTCATCCCGGTCCCACGCGCCGAGCGTTCCGCGGGGATCGACATCGCCCGCGGGCTTGCGCTGCTCGGCATCATCGTGGTGAATGCACGCAGCTTCTTCCTGCCGTTAGCGTGGGAGGCCGAGATAGGCCCGCTGCACGAGGGGCTGCAGCGATCCTCCCTCGACTGGGCCGTGTACGACGCGGTGGATGTGCTCGCCAACTACAAGTTCATCTCGGTGTTCTCGCTGCTGTTCGGGTTCGGGCTTGCGCAACAGGCGGCCCGGTGCGCGGCCGCAGGTCGCTCTCGCTGGCGCATGGGCCTGCGCAGGCTGGGGCTGCTGCTGGCGATCGGCCTACTGCACGGACTGCTCGTGTGGTACGGCGACATCCTGACGATTTACGCGATCATCGGAACCGTGGTGCTCGCGTGCATCGGCCTGGATGACCGCTGGCTGCACAGGGTGACGATGGGCGTTGTGGCGCTGGTCCTGCTCGTCACCGTGGCCAGCGCCGGCATACAGTCGGGGTTCTTCGGCGCAGCAGCCGACGATGGCTCAGTCGCGGTGGTGGCAGAGCATCCGCTGCGCGGCATCGATGCGATGACGGCCGCCGGTTTCGACATCTCCTCGCGGACCTGGATCGAAGCCGAGGTGTCCGCCTTCCGCCAAGGGCCGTGGCTCGATGCGACAGCATTCCGAGCGGTTTCCTACGCACTCGGCATGCTGTTCGCGCCCATCTATGGATGTCAGGTGCTCCTCATGATGCTGGTCGGTGTGTGGGCGCAGCGGACCCGGCTCTTCGCGCCAGAGTCAAGTTCCCGTCGACGCCTGCTTTCCGTGCGACTGATTGCCGCGGGCCTTCCGTTTGCGGCGGCTGCGGTGCTGCCGGGGTGGTTCCTCGGGCGGGAAAGCTCGGCGGCAATCGCTATCTACACGCTTTCCTTGCAGATGAGCGCCTTGTTGCTGCCTGTGGGCTACGCCTGCCTCGCGGTCGAGTTCGGGCCGCGGCTTCCGACCCTGCTACGGGCACCAATCCAGGCCGCGGGCTCGATCGGGCTCACCGTGTACCTCTGCGAATCGCTGGTGTGCACGGGCATTGCATCCTGGTGGGGACTGGCCCGCTTCGGCACCATGACCGATGTCGAGTTCACCGCGATAGTGATCGGCGTATGGGCCGGTTTGATGGTGGCGGCGCTGGCCTGGACCCGGGTCTTCGGCAGCGGTCCCATGGAGCGATTGTGGCGGTGGGGCACGTACGGGTGACCTGCTTCCAGCATGGCACCAACTTCGCCCCGGCGACCTCGCGCGCGGCATAGCGAGGAGCGGAGTCCCTCCAGCCAATTCAACCAAAGCGGGCAAAGGGATTCGAACCGTCGGCATTTGGATTGGGACTCATCGCCCCAGTTGAATGAAATGCGCTTCCTGCATTCCTAACGCGGTTGGGAGCACAGAAGTTGTACGGTTTGTGCCGTGTGCTTCTCCGTATTTCTTTACACGGTACGGAAGTTGCGAAGCGGTGGTGAATGAAACACAACCCGGCGAAGCGGGGGCTTGGCCGGGTCGTATGGTTGTGTGTGAGTTGTTGAAGTGGGGCGGTTACGGATTGATGAGGTTCAGCGGGCAGGTGGATGGTGGGACGTCGTGGCGTGGAGCGTTGCCCCAGTCTGCGAGAAGAGTGCCGAGGTCTGCGCCATCGACTTTGCTGTCGAAGTTGATGTCAGAGGCGGCGTTGTAGCCCTGTGAAGGGTCGGACACGATCACCCATGGCTGGTTTGAAACATAATTGCATGCGCCCATGACCAGCCGGACTTCAACACGACCATCTGACCAGGCTCGAGCAATGAAGGTCGCAAAGCAGCCGGCCGATTGGGTAGCCATCCCATACCAAACAATCGTCGGCTCCGGCGGGTTCTGCGCCGTCGCTGCGGCGACGACAGCAGCAACGTGTGTCGCACCGGCTTCGGCGCGTGGCATCACGCGGTCGATGATTGGGTAGGCAACAATGGCTCCTGCAAGGAGCGCGATTCCAGTTCCAGTCGAGATGTTCTTCATGGTGTCTCCGTGGTTGGTGTGAGTGATTCAGTTTGTGCAAGGGCCCCAAGACGCAAGTGGATGCCCGAGGTCGGCGCCATCAACGACCGCGCACACCAGCCCGGCGTATTTCGATGGTTGCACAGCCACATAGGTACTACGGTCGACGCCGGGATCCAACAACAAATTTGTCTTTGCTGGTAAATACCGACCGTACAGGTCACATAACTGTTCGGGCCCATGGGTGTCCATGATTGGTGTGCAGGTCCACAACCCGGCGAAGCGTGTGGACGTTCCGAGGTCGCTGGGTATGGCTCTTCTCACAGCAAGTTCTAGCGCGTTACAACGGATCGCAAGCGCTTGTGGCCCAATCGATTGGCCGACATGCTCAGTCGGGCACCGGGACTGTTACACGTTTGCCTGTGACATACTCGGTCACCCATGCCTCGGACTGTTGATCCATGATTTCAACGCCACTGACCCCCAGATATTCAGGGGACCCCCGTAGATAGACGGGGAGCGACAGATATAACGGGTCAGTTAGCAGAACGCCGTATCTAGGTGGCGAAAAAAGGCGCCCTTCTGGCGTGGGCTCGTAACTCATAACATTCACTGTTTGCCCTCTAATCTTCACTGATTTCAGATAAGCCACTTTCCAACTGTAGTCAGCGATTCGGATACTAAGTGTCATGCTGTCGTGAAGCCTGCGAACTTGGATTATCCGCTCTCCAGCCGGTTTCAGGTTCTGATTCGCTGCGCTTGTTGGAGCGGCGTCGAGTGGCGACTGGGTGACAGTAGTAGCTTCGTAACTTCTCTTTAACTCAAGTTCGAACTCCCTGGCCCTTCCTCTCCATTCTTCTGCTTCCTTCCGAAAATAACCTAAGTTGTAGTCCGCGAGAGCGCAAGCATCGCGGCTCGTCTTCAATTCACGTTCAAGCTTTTGCACGACAGTGGTCGCTGCCTCTAACTCACCTGCACATTTTCCAGCCCGTGCCTTCCACGCTTCAGCTTCCTTCCCGGCGTTTTTGAAGTTGTAGTCCGCGAGAGCGCAAGCGTCACGACTCATCTTTAACTCAAGTTCTAGTTCCGCTGCCCTGGTCTCCAACACCTTTGCCTGGGCCATCAAGATTCCGGACTCCTTGTTGGCGGGTGTGTTGGGGCTTTCGCTACCAGTCTTTGCTATTGGCTCGCCACACGCAGTAAGTAGCGAAGCGGCTATGACGATTGCAGTCCTTCCCAGATTATTCATGGCGTCAAGATACAGAGGTTTCCACTGCGTCAGTTCCCGTGTTCTCGGGTATCGACATTTACTGCGCCGTGGGTCATGCGGTCATAGAAGCGGGTGCCAAGCGTTCTGGGAGCGTTTCCTACATGGTGTGTGAGTGTGTCATCCCCGCCAGGCTCGACGCGGTTTCGGGCAATTCCTCGGCTTGTCAAAGCCTTTGTATCACAGAAATTCGTGTTGCTTGATGCATAAGCGGTGCTCTTCAATGTCTACGTTTGTGCTTTAGCGACTCCATGTATGGTCCCCGCATTCTCATCTCATGACACGACGTGCAACGGCAGTCCCTTGGGTGCAATCGTGGTTCAGGGTGCTGCCGACCCCAAGCGCGCATCGCGGTGAACAGGACCGGCATTACTTGTCGAGTTATATTTTGGGCCCACGGCCCGAGTTGCTCAAAGCCTCTGACCACAATCACCATGTACTGCCAATGAAGACGCTCTCTTTGACTTATCCAATCTGGGGGTCTGCTATCAATCGCGGATGTGGGGACCGACACGTCCTGCCTCGGTTCATTGCAGACTTCTTCAGCCACCGGAACTTCATGCGTCTGCTGGAACTCTGGAATGTCTGCAATTCTCGACCACGATTCGGCAGTGAGATCCACGGATTGCGTTGTGATACGCGATTCTGCGTTCACTCTCCCTTCGGAAAGAAACTGGTGGATCAATTTGGCAGAGTATGGACCAAACTTCGTGTCTCCCGCGCCTGCAATCCAATATCGCATAGTGCCTCCTTGGTTGGTGTGAGTGAATCAGTTGGGGCAGGGGCCCCAAGAAGTGAGCAGATGCCCGCGATCGGCTCCATCGACTTTGCCGTCGCGATTGATGTCAGCACTCGGTAGTGCTGGGTTGACTGGTCCCCAGAACGAGAGCAGCGCGTAAGAATGTGAGTAACTCAGTTCGCGCAAAGGCCCCAATCTGCAAGTAACGCTCCCAAGTCAGCGCCGTTGATGATGCCATCGTGGTTGAGGTCAACGCCCGGTTGCCCAGTCATACCCCATGCTGCAAGCAGGATGCCGAGGTCGGCCCCATCGGTCGAGCCGCTCTGGTTGAAATCGGTGGGGCAGTCGAGCAGCAGGCTCTCGCATGTGTCGACGACGCCGTTTTGGTTTGAATCCGGCGAGTAGCCCGCGGCGATCTCGCAACTGTCGAGGAGACCGTTGGCGTTGCAGTCGGCGGGCAGGGCGCCGATGTAGTCAAGCGATGCTTCGATCCACGTGCCGCCGTTGTTGGCGTTACAGCCCGCGGGGTCAACCGCGATGGATGGTTCCATCACCACGCGGAGCGCACCGTCCGCGCCGATTGCAGCGTTGAACTGCTGAGAGTTGAGGGTGAAGGTTGAGATACTTGGAATGCCGGGATTCTCGCAGTCAGTGGTGTTCTGCAGGGCGTGCTCGTCGAAGCCGGGGCCCACCTTTACGCGCACATACTCTTGCAAACCGCTGAAGTCGCCGTGGCCATGGATACGCAGCGTGACCGGCGATTGCGCACGGACCGCCGAAGGGATCGTCCATGTTTGATTCGCATTGAAGCCGATGGGCGAGAGACGACCGGAGTGCACTGCGAGTGTCAGTTCTTTCTCGCAGGTGTCACCGAGTCCGTTGCTGTTGCAGTCTTCGAGGGTGTCGAAGCGTGCGTTACAGGAGTCGAGAATGAAATCGCCGTTGCAATCGTGACCTGCGATTTCGGTGGAATCGGTGATGCCATTGTTGTCGCAGTCGGTGTTGGTGAGCGTGACGGTGTGCATCCCCCCTGCGGCGACACTTGAGCACGTCCCGAGGTCGATGGGCGTGTTGCACTGGCCGGAGTCGTTCCATCCCCAGCATCTGACTGTGCCACCGGTTCGGAGTGCGATGGAGTGTTGGCCGCCCCCCGCGACGCTTGAGCATGGTCCGAGATCCGCTGGCGTGTCGCACTGGCCGTTGCCGTTGTATCCCCAGCAACGTACGCCTCCATCCGATCGAATTGCTCGGGTGCTCGCGGAGGCTGCGGCGATACCTCTACACGGACCGAGGTTAGCCGGTATGTAACACTGGCCATATTGGTTGTCTCCCCAACATCGCACGGCGCCATCGGTGCGGAGTGCTACGGTGTGGACAACCCCTGCGGCGACACTTGAGCACGGTCCAAGGTCATCGGGTGTACCGCATTGGCCGTAAGCATTCCATCCCCAGCATCTGACTGCGCCGTCAATTCTGAGTGCGATGGTGTGGTAGCCCCCTCCGGCGACGCTTAAGCATGGTCCGAGGTCGCTTGGCGTGTTAGACTGACCATATTGGTTTTTCCCCCAGCAACGTACGGTTCCATCTGATCGAATTGCTAGGGTGACATTGCCGCCCCCGGCAATACTTCTACAGGGACCAAGGTCAGCCGGTGTGTAACACTGGCCATATTGGTTGTCTCCCCAGCATCGCACGGCACCGTCGATGCGCAGTGCAATGGTGTGGTAAGCCCCTGTGGCGACACTGAGGCACGGCCCAAGGTCAGCGGGTATGTTGCACTGGCCCCAGTAGTTGTTTCCCCAGCATCGCACCAGCCCTTCAGCCTGCACGCTCTGTTCCACCGCAACAACCCCCGCCGTCGCGAGAAACGCAGCGACAAGCCCCGTCCGCGTGAGGAGTGGACAAGCACGCCCGGTGTGTTTCGATCTGTTCATAAGTTCTAAAGGTACTACGGTTGGCACGCGAAGCCAACAACAATCCCGTGTGATGCACGGTTCCTAGTCATTTCCTTGCATTCGCCGCCCACGTGACAGCACAGCGTCCGCCATTCACTGGGTGCACGCCACCCATCGTCACCTCACTGCACCGGCCCCCAGCGTGAAAGCAGCACTCCAAGGTCGCTGCCCCCGATGATGTGGTCGCCGTCGAGGTCGCCGACGACAGAATTGGTTCCCCACACTGCCAACAAGAAGCCCAAGTCGCCACCGCCGATGTCGCCATTCAGGTCAAAGTCGCCGTACGCGTACTGGCAGTCATCAGGCTGGCCGTTGGCATCCTTGTCGGTCGCGCCTGAGGCGATGTCGCACGAGTCCGGTACGCCGTTGTTGTTGCAGTCGGCGGCGGCGCCGGAGGTGAGGTCGCAGGAGTCGGGAATGGAATTGAGATTGCAGTCAGGGACGGTTCCTTGACTGATTTCCCACGCGTCGGGAAGTCCGTTGCCGTTGCAGTCAGTCTTGCATTCATCGGGGATGCCGTTGCTATCGACATCATGCGAAAGACCGGAGGCGATGTCGCAGGAGTCTGGCACGCCGTTTGTGTTGCAGTCGGGCACCGTGTGTGCAGCGACGTCGCAGGAGTCTGGCACGCCGTTTGCGTTGCAGTCGGGCGTAGTGTTTATGGCGATGTCACATGAGTCTGGCACACCGTTTGTGTTGCAGTCTGGCACAGTATTCGCTGCAATGTCGCACGCATCCGGCACACCGTTCGCGTTGCAGTCAGGCACGGTGTTCGCGGCGATGTCGCAGGAGTCAGGCACACCGTTTGTGTTGCAGTCTGGCACAGTATTCGCTGCAATGTCGCACGCATCCGGCACGCTGTTCACGTTGCAGTCAGGCACGGTGTTCGTCGCTATGTCGCAGGAGTCTGGTACGCCGTTTGCGTTGCAGTCTGGCACTGTATTCGCAGCAATGTCGCACGTGTCCGGCACACCGTTCGTGTTGCAGTCTGGGGCTGTGCCTTGACTAATCTCCCACGAATCTGGCAACTGGTTGGTGTTGCAGTCCACCTGGCAGGAGTCGATCGTTCCATTCTGGTCGACGTCAGTGACGGTCCCGTCTTGGATTTCGCACGCATCAAGCCGGGCGTTGTGATTGCAGTCCACGGCGCCGGCTGCGATCTGGCAGAGGTCGGAGACTCCATTGCTATCGCAGTCATAGCGCGGGCCGCCGTACTGCACGGTCAGCACCGACGAACTGTTGGCGCATTGCGTTGCGCTCACCAGGGGCGAGCCAAGGACTTCGACGGCAATGACACCACTCGTTGCCGCACTTGCGAGCAGGCTGTTCCATTGCACAGCAGTGATGGGGATAATCACCGAATCCGGAGTGTTTGGACAATCACGACCCGTTGTTTGGAAGAGGAGCGAGCCGACAGTGACGCCCCCAAGTTTGAGCGTGGCATACTCGGTGGTCGCATTCAGATCGCCGATCAAATCAAGGCGGAGAGAAACGAGGGTCGTTGATTGGACGCATCCAGTGAGCGTGCCGACGGCGGTGACACCTGCGCCGAACGCGCCCATGTTGCTGGTGGTGACAGTGCGAGAGTCATTCTCGCATGCGTCAGGGATTACATTGAGATTGCAGTCAGGGGCGGTTCCTTGACTGATTTCCCATGGGTCGGGAAGACTGTTGCCGTTGCAGTCGGGCTTGCATTCGTCCGGAACGCCGTTGCCATCCACATCACGCGAAGCGCCAATGACGATGTCGCATGAGTCCGGAATCGCGTTGGAGTTACAATCCATTGTCGCGCCGGACGCGATGTCGCACGAGTCAGGGATACTGTTTGCATTGCAGTCGGGCGCGCCGGCTGCCATTTCACACGCGTCGCCTACGCCGTTGTTATCGCAGTCGGCTTGGCTACTGTTGGCGATGAGTGGACAGTTATCGCAAGCATCGCCGCGTGTGTCGCCGTCGGTGTTCAGTTGATTACTATTTGCGATGAGTGGACAATTATCGCAGGCGTCGCCCCGAGCGTCGCCGTCGGTATTCAGTTGATTGCTATTTGCGATGTTGATGCAGTTGTCGTAGCAGTCGGAGCGACCGTCGAGGTCAGTGTCGATGGTGCATCCTCCACCCCCCCCCCCGCGCAGGCCGATCAGCGTGATGGTGCCGGTCCAGGTGCCGGAGGTGCCAGCAGCATTGTAACCGTTACCGATCCAGATCGAAAGGGGCGGATTGCTATTTGCGATTTCGATGCCGGTCGTGAAGTTCACGGCGCCGACCGAGGTAGTGCCGGGGGCGTTGCTGCCGCCGTTTGGCCAGCTGTAGCGCTGGGTTGCGGAGAGGTTATAGAAACCGCCGCACTGCAGCACGCCACCGGTGCTCAACGGAGCCGCGTCAATGTAGACGCACAGGTCGTCGGCGTAGGTGTAAGCGGTGGATGCAGTTAACGTGACATTGATTCTCACGCCAGTCAGGGTCCCGAAGGGCCAGCCTGGTCCATAGGCTTCGACGAAATTCAATCCTGTGAAGGTGGCGTTGGTCAGGGTGAAGGTGATATCGGCTGATGCGGCTGAAACCAACGCTGCTGCGGCAAACGTGGAGGCGAGGACGACATATGGCGCGGCGAAGGAGGAAGGCTTCATGAAATCTCCTAATTTCTAGTATTCAGGTTCAGCTAGGCCGTGGCAGTCGGTTAGTTAACGACGCCCCAACGTGAGAGCAATCGTCCGAGGTCAGCACCGTCGATGCGTTGGTTGCCGTCAAGATCCCCGTAGGGTGGATTTGTGATTCCCCACAGGGCGAGAAGGCCACCAAGGTCTGCTCCGTCGATGTTCCCGTCGAGGTTGAGGTCTCCGTACAGCAGTTCGCAGGAGTCGAGTTTGCCGTTTTGATTTTCATCTTCGGCTCCGGCGGTGATATCGCAGGAGTCGGGCTTTCCGTTCAGGTTGCAATCGATAGCGGTACCAGCGGCGATGTCGCAGGCATCGATGCTTCCGGAGTTGTTGCAATCGAAGGCGGGGTTGGTTGCGATGTCGCAGGAGTCCGGGATGGCGTTCTGGTTGCAATCTTGAACCATATTCTGTGAGATCTCCCATGCGTCGGGCAGGTCATTGTTGTTGCAATCGGTCTTGCATTCGTCGGGGATGCCGTTACGGTCAACATCAGTACTGCCGCCACCCACTGCTACATCGCAGGAATCTGGTCGTGCGTTGGAGTTGCAGTCTGGGACGAGGTTGTTTGCGAGTTCGTATGTATCCGGCAGGCTGTTACCGTTGCAATCGATTTCGCAGGCATCCAGTCTTCCGTTGAGATTGATGTCTGTCGCGCCTTGAGCAATCTCGCATGAGTCAATAAGTAGGTTGTTGTTGCAATCGCTGGTAGCGGGGCTAGTGGCAACATCACATTCATCATCGAGACCATTGGCATCGCAATCAATGATGTCGCGGTTGTAGTTGAGTGTCACACTGAGTGTGGCAGCGGAACAACCGGCACTCGTGGCGTTGAGGGATGGCTCGATTCGAACTTCAAGTTCACCGTCGGTGGTGAGTTTGAGGAATTGCGCAGGTGGAATGGTGAATGTTGCGGTGCTGAGTGCTGCAGCGCAGTTGGTTGCACCTGACCCTGATCCGAAGATGTTTGTGGCGAGAGTGACGCCATCAATCTTCAGTGAGAGGAACTTGGTTGTAGAGCCAAGATTTCCACGGGCGTTGACGGTGATCGTTGCGCCGTTCGACGATGTTTGAATACCAGTCGCAGTCCATGAACGGGGATTTGCGAACGAGAATGGTGCGAGTTCGGGGCTCACGGGTGCGTTGACACCTGCGATGCATTGGAGTGCGATGGTGTGTCCGTAGCCCCCCGCGATGCTTGAGCACACACCGAGATCCGCGGGCGTGTCGCACTGGCCGAAGTAGTTCCATCCCCAGCACCGGACGCTGCCATCGATTCGGAGTGCGATGGTGTGCAAGTTGTTTCCAGCAACTCTTGAGCACGCACCGAGATCCGCGGGCGTGTCGCACTGGCCGTTACCGTTGTCTCCCCAGCAACGGACGCCGCCATCGTTTCGGAGTGCGATGGTGTGGTAGCCGCCCCCCGCGACGCTTGAGCATGGACCGAGATCCGCGGGCGTGTTGCACTGGCCGTCGTCGTTCCATCCCCAGCATCGCACAGGCCCGTCAGCGCACGCGCTCATTTCGACCGAAACAACCCCTGCCGTCGCAAGAAACGCAGCAACAAGTCCTGTACGGGTGAGCGCGTTTCTGGCTCCAAGCGTCATGTTCTTCATAGTGTCTCCGGAAGAGTGCTAGTGATTCAGTTCGCGCAAACGCCCCAGTCTGCAAGCAATGCTCCCAAGTCAGCGCCGTTGATGATGCCATCATGGTTGAGGTCAACGCCCGGCTGGCCAGTCGCGCCCCATGCTGCGAGCAGGATGCCGAGGTCGGCCCCATCGGTCGAGCCGCTCTGGTTGAAATCGGTGGGGCAGTCGAGCAGCAGGCTCTCGCACGTGTCAACGACGCCGTTTTGGTTTGAATCCGGCGAGTAGCCCGCGGCGATCTCGCAACTGTCGAGGAGACCGTTGGCGTTGCAGTCGGCA
>CALQCP020000055.1 GCA_943329105.2 Chitinophaga pinensis
CTATCTGTACCGGGTTGAAGCGGGTGTTGCGCGCCGCGCGCGCATTGCGGTTGATATTGATGACGGAACGCTTGCCCGCGTGGTGTGGATGGAATCCGCGGACGGCAAAGACATTCGTCGCGAACTACGCACCGATGAGGAAATCGTGGTCAGCAATCAAGGTGAATTGGACGACGGCCAGCGCGTGTCGACCACTCTGCAGTAAGCGGCGCCAGTAGCAGATCAAAGTGCTGGGAATCGGTCCCACTTACCAAGTCGACTTTCAATGGCACTTGCCACTCTGAGGGCGGTGCCCTCGTCAAAGTTGCGTGCCATCACGGTGACCGAGCGCGGAGTTTGGGGATTCTCAAAGCCACACCGTGCCACAACGCATGGTTGGCCACATGCATTGGTGAGCAGCAGCAAGTCGCCAGCGAATGGGGGCGCCACGACGGCGTCAAACTGCATAAACCACGTGTGCATTGTTTCCATGGCACGTCGGCGCAGGCGTGATGCTTGCAGCAATTCAATGGCTGGAATGAACCACGCTTGGCGGAACGTATTTGGCCACGCCTCATCAGCCTGCCATGCGAGCGCGTCATCGGTGTTTCCGCGGGTCAATTCTTCAAAGGCCGCTGCTCCCTCGGCGACAACCGGCAGCATGAGGGCGCCGGAATCCACTTGCGGTGGTTTCACTTCAACAAGGACTGCGCCTGCTTCGCGGAGCGCATCAAGAACGGGTTGATAGCCGGCTGCTGCATCGCCAGCGAACCACTCGGGAACATAGGCAACACGCAGACCGCGCGCGTCTTGGCGCATCGACCAGTGATACGGTTGCGAAACACTGGATGCATCGTGCGGATCGAATCCATTGATGGCGCCCAGCACAATTCCGCAGTCAGATACATGGCGTGCGATGGTGCCAATTTTGTCCATGGACCACGTCAGTGCCATGCATCCGGTGCGTGGAACTCGGCCGAAGGTTGGTCGCAATCCACTGACGCCACACCGGGTGCACGGACTCACAATGGAGCCGAGGGTTTCCGTACCGATGGCAAACGGAACGATTCCAGCAGCCACGCTTGACGCGCTGCCCGCGCTGGAACCGCTTGAGCCTTGCTCGGGATTCCATGGGTTGCGGCACGTGCCGCCGAACCATATGTCTCCGTAGGCAAGTGCACCAACGGCAGTCTTGGCAGTGAGTACGGCGCCGGCGCGGTCGAGTGCGTCGATCACCCATGCATTGCTGGTGGGAACGCGCTCTTTCCAAGGCTCCGCTCCCCAGGTGGTGCGTATGCCAGCGGTATCAAGCAGGTCCTTGGCTGCATACGGGATGCCGTGGAGCGGTCCACGAACGGTGCCGGCGCGCAGTTCCGCGTCCATGGCACGAGCGCGCGCGAGCGCTTGTTCCCGCACCACGGTAATGGCGCAGAACAGTGTTGGATTGAGGCGATCAAATCGATCAAGCGCCAACGTCGTCAAGCGTTCACTGCTGACAACTTGCGCGCGCAACATGGCGGCAAGCATCGGGATTGATTCATAGTTCAGCTCTTCGTCAGTTGGCGTGCGCGCGGCCAACTTGTATTGCGGTGTTTCAGATGGATCACCCTCAGTAGTGACCGCTGCCGCTGGCATTCCGGGAAGCTCGGCACGAAACACTTCTGCGGGAGCAAGTTGATTGGGCAAGTACCCCAGTGCTGCGCGATCGTGGAACTGCGCGCGCAGAGAGTTCACGGTGCGCACGATCTGCGCGCGTTCCTTCTCAGTGAAGGTGATCCCAGCAAGTTTTTCTGCTTCCGCCAGCGTGTTGGCGGTGACTTCGGAATTCGGCGTGGTGCTCGCCGAGTCTGATGGCGCTGGAACAGCAGGGGTGCTGTCCGGCGGTGCTGACGTTGCGAGCGAGGCGCCCGCGGCGGCGGGCGACGCAAACGAAGCGCCGTAAGCGGCAAGGGCGGTTGCCTGCACAAGAAACGCGCGTCGTTCAGTCGGCTTCATGCCGAAAGACTACTCAGTTGCGGGGCCTTGGCGACCGCCGTGCCGTTGCGACTGAGGTGGCGAATTACTTCAGCGCACCGCGGCGCCGTAGTTCGGCTTCCGCTTCGCGGTACTCAATTTGCTGCTGGGCATCGGTCTTGGCCGGGTTGCGGTACAGCCACATGGTGTTCATGAGTTCAAGGTTTGGGTACCACGGCTTGTCCATCCAGTAGATGGACGGACCAACGGGCTCGTTGGATGCGCTGTTTCGTGAGGCCATCGTCGGAGCTGGTCGTGCGTCTGAAGCAGCAAGTGCGCCCGCGCGAGCGGCACGTTCTGCATCGGCTTCGGCGCGGGCTTGGGCGGCCTGCCGCTTGAGTTCATCGCGCTCGGCCTTTAGTTGCTCAGTGCTCTCGCGTGTTGCCGAAAGTTCCGCCTGGGTCTTGCGATGCATGTCCGCAGCCTTGGCGGCCGCGTCAGCCTGTCGCTGGAGTTCAGCATTCTCCTTGGAAAGCCGCTCATGCTTGGAGCGATGCGTCTCAATCTCGGCTCGGCTGCTCGCCGATTGCTCAACCAACTTAGAGGCGTTGGCATCCGCCGCGGCGGCAGACGCCTGCGCGCTTGATTCTGCTGCCTTGAGTTTGACCTCTGCATCCTTGGCCTTGCCCGCATAGTGAATGGTGGAAGCCAACAAAGCGATGAGGAGAACAACAAGGACGACGATGCCGGTAGTGCGTAGGTTCATGGGGGTTGCCTGAGTAGTCGGGCATTGTCGAGCGGGGCGGCGGCTGTGTCAAACGCCCGTGGACGTGGCAAACCACCGTACACGTGTTAAACCCCCATGAACGTGTCAAATGCGTGGTCTTGGCCCGATACCGGTTCTTACCATTTGATTTCCCGCTATGTTGGAGTCAATATGGGACGCACGCCACATTGCTGCATACTGCTGTTGCCGCTCCTCCTTCTTGCTGCTTGTAGTTCTGATGGATTCAAGATGGTTGCGCAGTCGCACTCCATTGCGTATCGGTTTGATCCCGATCCCAAGGCGCTGCTCCTTTCGGTTCCGCCATCATGCGCAGCTGTTCCTGCGGAGGCGCCGTCGGCTCCCGGTTATTCCGCGCTGACGAGCATGGCGTTTCACAGCGCGCTGGTGAAACAGAAACGTGGCGAGACAGTGCTTGATGCGGGTATCTCTGCTTCGCGGATCACCAAGGCGGGGCTTGCCAGCGATTGGCAAGCGCTCGCCATTTCGTATCGCGACTGTGGAGTGATGGACAATGAACGCTTAGGAAAGATTGGCAAGGCACTTGGTGTTCGATACATCTTGGTTCCAACCCTCGCTGGTGTGGCTACAAACTTCGGAGCTCGACTTGACTTTCTGGGGCTCACCCTTGGTCGTACATTCTGGACAACAGTGGACATCGCACTGCAACTGTGGGACACGTCAAGCGGCGACCTAGTGTGGCAGTCGACCGCCAGTTGCACTGCCGCGGCCGAGGTGGTGGTTGCTACGCGTGTCTCCATGAGGACTGCCATGGAATCGAGTTTCTTACTCATGATTGACGATCTCGTGCAGGGGCGCTCGGAGTCAGTGATGACCGCGGAAGTCCCAGCTGGGAAAGTCAGTGGCGATGTGGTGAAGTAAGACGGACAGCGCGGGGCGTTTGCGCCGCTTCTATACTCGCATGGATGTCTCACGCAATTTCATTCCGTACGGCAACTGCTGCTGATGTTCCTGCGTTGGTTGCGCTCATTGAAAGCGCGTACCGAGGCGAAGTCAGCCGCGCGGGCTGGACCACTGAAGCGGACCTTCTGGATGGCCAACGCACCGATGAACGCGAAGTGTCTGCGGTCGTGCGCGGCCCTCGCTCGCGTGTACGCATTGCTGAACAACATGGCAGCCTGGTGGCGTGCGTTCGCATTGATGATGCTGGCGATGCGGGATACATCGGTATGTTTGCAGTGCAGCCAACGATGCAGGCTGGGGGCATCGGACGCCAGATGTTGAGTGAGGCGGAGCGGGTCATCCGTGAAGAACTTCGTCTCCCGCGCGCCCGCATGACGGTCATCATGCAGCGTGAATCGCTGATTGCTTGGTACGGGCGACGCGGCTACCAGGTGACGGGTAAGCGCGAACCGTTCCCGTACCACGACCCGCGCGCGGGCACACCGCGGCGGGCTGACTTGGTGTTTGAGGTGCTTGAGAAGCAGTTGTAGGCGGAGGCAAACCCGGGGCGCGGGCGCCCGTTCGCCCGCATCCCGTTGCATAGGAATGCAGAGCCACAAATCTGTGAGCGCAGGGAAAAAATGTTCCCATTTCCTGTCACGATCTGTGTCCGTCGACGAACTCCTCCTGCATGGACCAGCTCACCCGCCAAGCATTCGCCGACTGGACCCAGGCTCAGCCTGCGGTGTCGGCGTTTGTACATGTGGTGGTGACAGACCGTGCCGAGCGCGACGATGTCTTACAAGATGTCGCCGTTGCAGTTCTGGAGTCGTATGCGGACTACGACCCATCGCGTCCGTTTCTTCCGTGGGCGATGGGAATCGCGCGCCATGCGATCGCAGATTCATTGCGCAAGCGGCGCCGGCGACCGATGTTGCTTGCCCCTGAGGCAACCGACGCGTTAGCGGCTGCGTTTGCCGAGGTCGCAGATGTGGAGCGCGCCCGCCTTCATCACCTAGCGGAATGCGTTGCCCGACTGGATAGCCGCGCGCGCGAGGCGTGTGAACTGCGCTACAGAATGGACATCAAACCCGCGCGTATCGCCGAACTCATGGGCCTTCAGGCAAACACCGCGGCGAAATTGTTGCAGCGCGTGCGGGAGCAATTACGCGAGTGCATTGAATCGCGCATCCGTGCGGAGGGGAATGCATGAGCGATGAAGCCTTGAATCGTGCGGACATGGCGCATGATCAGAATGGTCGACATGACCAACATGATCAGCATGCATGGAACGCCCTCATGCACGGAATGCTTGACGGCACATTGAGTGACGCAGAGCACGAACGCTTTGGTGCAATCATTGCCGCTGATAAAGAGCGCGCTCGGGAGTTTGCAAGCGCCGCGCTGTTGCACGATGCCATGGAGCGTGAGTTCAGTGCCGCGCCGATCGGTCGCCGCACGGCACGGAATGTGATGTGGATGCAACGAGCGCGGCGCTTGGTAGGGGCGGCAGTACTCATGATTGCCGTGAGCACGCTTGCGTATATAGGGATGCGCGGCTCTCCCGCAAATGCTGCGTATGTTGAACTTGCGCGGATTGCAGCCGCTGCGCCCGCGGGCATGCGTACGTACGTCATTCGCGCGATCGTGGGCGATGGGCGCGTGCATTCGAAAGATGGTCGTCGCGCCGATCCGAGTGTCGCCCGCGGGGCAGGCCCGCAGTCGGGTCGCGGCACTGGCCGCCCGCAGCCGTCAATTGATGATGCCGTGCTGAACTTGGGAGCAGCGGGCTGCTACGTATTGACGCGCACGGGTGACGACGGCAAATCCATTGTCACTGGCAGCGATGGTCATTATTCGTGGAGCATTCCTGATCGTGGCGCGGTCCGGGTGAGCAGTGATCTGGCACGATTCCGCGGTGCGCTGCCCGGCGAGCAGCATGATCTTCCGTTCATCGACCCGAAAGACGGGCTTGATGTGCTGATGCGTTCCTATGACATCGCGCTGGGCGTAGCCGGAGAAATCGATGGTCGTCCGGTGCGTTCGATCGTGGCTACGCGCAAGGCTGGTATTGCACGCGGGCCGAAAGGCGTTGAACTTTGGTACGACTCGGAAACCGCCATCATCGTCCGCATGCAGTTCGATCGATTGCCGCAAGCGCAGGGCGGACCGCGCGCGGTGACATTGGATTTATTGGCGGAGTCTCCGCTTGATCCCGCGTTCTTTACTCATGAGTTACATCACGATGCTGATCGGCAAGTGATCAACGAGGACTGATTTCATGCGAACGATTCTGATTCTCACGCTCATCATGTTCGGTGCGTCCGCACCGCCGTCCGCACCGCCGGCACGCGCGACGACGCCAGCAACGCGCGTCGGTGGCCCCGCAGCCAAGACCTTGCGACCGAACTTTGTTTTCATCCAAGCCGAGGCGCAGGGCTGGTCGAGCACGTCCGTCGATATGGATGGTCAGCCGCCGTCGCTCGCGCGCCCAGAGGGTCTGACGCCAAACATTCAGAAGATGGCAGCGGACGGTATGCGGTTCAGCGATTTCTATACATCGTGCCCGCGCTGCACGCCGTCGCGTGCGAGTTGGGTGACGGGTATCAGTCCCGCCAAATTACATATGACGTTTCAGAACGAAGGCGGCGCCAACAAGCGCGAGACCGGTGATTCGTCGCGGTATCCATTGATGCGCACGATCGCGCCATCGCCCGACACCGATCTACCGACGGGCGTGAAGACCAGCGGCGGCATGCTGCATGATCTCGGCTACGGAACTGCGCATTTTGGTAAGTGGCATGTTGGTCGTGCCGCGCCGAGCGCGGTGGGATTTGATCTCTGCGATGGTGCGAATAGCAATCAGGGACCTGATCGCGGCAGCGCGCCGAATCCGAAGCAAGCGGTCATGATCACCGACCGTGGTATCGAATTCATGAAGCAGCAAGTGCAGGCTGGCAAGCCGTTTTTCGTGCAGATATCGCACTATGGATTCGGTAGCGAGGAAGAGGCGACGCCGGAAGCACTCGCAGCCGCCAAGGCGCTTGTTCCCGGCATGAGTGGCAAGCCAATGGGTGCCATCGCTGGTGCACGCGACGTCGATACGCAAGTTGGGCGCGTCCTCGCAGCACTCAAGGACATGGGTGTTGCCGACAACACGTATGTCTTCTACAGCGCAGACCACGGGTCACAGGGTGGTGGTGGCGGTGCGGGTGCCGTCGGCGGTCGCGGTCGCAGCCTGCCCAATCCGCCGTTCAGCGGCGCGAAGGGCAGCGTGAGCGAGGGCGGAATTCGCGTTCCGTTCATTGTGATTGGGCCAGGGATCGCAGCCGGAAAGGTGAGCGCGGTGCGCGGCACTGGTATGGATTTACTACCGACCATGCTTGACCTTGCGGGTGCGCCCGTCGCAAAGTCTTCTGAGCCTGACGCCCGCACGGCGATCGAGGGTGGCAGTTTGGTGCCAGTACTCAAGAGTGGCGGTGAAGGAAAGGTTGCGCGCTCTCATGAAGAAATCGTCATTCACTTTCCGCACTACGACCTGAATAACGGTGGGCCAGCATCAGCCATCTATGTTGGAAACTGGAAACTGATTCACAATTACGACACCGACAAGGTGATGCTGTACGACATTTCCAAGGATCGTCCCGAGGCGCACGATGTTGCCGCCGAGCAGGCGGACACCGTCAAGGACCTGCGTTCTCGACTGGATGCGTATCTGAAAGCCGTGAATGCGCAGTTGCCGGTGGTGAATCCCAACCCCGGCAGTCCCGATGCTGACGCTGGAGGCAATACACCCAAGCAGCCAGGTGGCAAGGGCGGCAAGGGCGGCGGCGGTAAAGGCGGCGGTGGTAGTGGCAAGGGTGGCGGTCAAGGTGGCAGCGGAAACAATGGTGGTAACAAGCAAGGCCAAGGAACGAGCAATGACAACTAATCAAAGCATGACGGCATTCGGTCTCAGCGCGGCGCTGGTGGCATTCTCCACCGCTGCAACGGCGCATCCACCGGAAGCATCGGGGGCTCATCATGATGTTCCTACTCGAGCCTGGCATGATGCACACCAAGGCGTGGAGTATCGGGGCTCACTCATGGCAGTGCGCGCCGACGGCGTGACTCTTCAGCTTGATGACGGCGCGGTAGTCAGCATTCCGATGGTGGATCTTGATCCCGACGATCGCACGCAGGCGGAATCGAAACTCACTGCGGTGCGCTCACTGAATAAGGCAGTGTTTGCACCGCCCGCTGCAACCGCGACTGCGCCCAAGTTGCCGAACACCACCGCGCCGTGGCAAGCAGCTTCGTTCGCGCCTTTTGCGCCGTTCGTTCGTACGCACGCGGACGCGCAGTGGCTCTATGTGGAGTCGGACGGGCTGCCGCATGCGCCAGTGGATTTCACCATGATGGTTGGCATTCGCGCATGGCAGCAACAGGTACCGATTCCCCAGGCATACACGGGCGACAATGCTTGGCAGATTCCGCTTCGCCCGGCGTTTGCAGAGATTCCTATTTCTGGCAAGAACGGGTTACGCCGGGGCGCCATCGCATTGGCGGCGAACGGTATTCCGATCTTCAATGCGTACAACAACCGAGGCGAAGATTCGTTCGCGATCGGCGAACTTGATGATTTCGGTGGCCATTGCGGACGCGCGGATGACTATCACTATCACGCAGCGCCGCTCGCACTTCAGAAGGCGGTTGGAGCCAAAAACCCACTTGCGTTTGCGCTCGATGGATTCGCCATCTATGGTCTGTTTGATCCGAAGGCGAAGGCTGGCGCGGATAGCGCGTGTCCGCTCGGTGCAACAACGGCGCTTGACCAGTGGAACGGGCATGAATGCACAGTTCCTGCCGGCCAAGGCATTGATGGTGGAACGCGTTCGTACCACTATCACGCAAGCAAGACGTATCCGTACATCAACGGAGGCATGCGCGGCAAGGTCACCGTCTCTGCCGATGGCGAAGAAATCAATCCGCAGGCGCATGCAGCACCGTTCCGACCTTCGCTGCCGCCGTTGCGCGGAGCCAGCATCACTGGTTTCAAGCAGACAGGTCCGAAAGCATGGTCGCTCTCGTATCAGGTCTCGGGGCGAACATCACGGATTGATTACGCGATCGATGAATCGGGCAAGGTGAAGTTGAGCTTTGTCGGCCCTGATGGCAAGACGCAAGAAGAGTCATATTCACGGCAAGCGCGCGCGGGTGGTGGTCCAGGTGGTGGAGGTCAAGGTGGACCAGGCGGTGGTGGCCAAGGCGGCGGTGGCGGGAAGGGCGGCGGCGGTCGTCGCGGCGGGCAGGGTGGTGGCCAAGGCGGCGGCGGTCCGCCACCAAATGAAGTGCGTCGTACCGCGGCTCCTTCGAAGGATGGATTCGAAGTGCATTCATCGGGCGTCGGTGCCGATGGAATGTTGGGCAAGAAGTACACCTGCGATGGAGACAGCATTTCGCCACCGATCGAATGGACGGGCCTGCCCGTAGCTACCAAGAGCGTGGCGATTGCCATGCATCACGTTCCGCCGGGCGGCAAGGAAGGTGTTGACGAACACGCGTACATCGTTCTGTGGGGGCTGAGTCCTGCAACGAAGGCGCTTGCTGAGAGTCAGCATGATCTTGGCACGTGGGGAATCAACACCGTCAACCGTCGCGCGGAATATGCGCCGCCGTGCTCAAAGGGTCCGGGCGAGAAGTCCTACATGGTGACCGTGTACGCGCTGTCCGCGGAGCCAAAGCTCACCGCCGGGCGCGCGGGTTTCACCGAGCTGCTTGCAGCGATCAAAGACACCACCATTTCCATCGCCGAAGTGGAGCTGCGCTATGCACGCGAGCGCGGCGCTGGTGATGAGCCGCCGCCGCCACGCGACGATGGTGAGCAGGGCGGTGCTGGTGATCCTCCGCCACCGCCACCTCCGCCGCCGGGCGATCAGAATGGCAAGGGAGGCAAAGGCGGTAAGGGCGGTCGCGGTCAAGGTGGTGGACAGGGTGGCGGTGGTGGCGGCCAAGGCGGCCAAGCGAGGGGACAAGGCGGGGGAGGTCAGGGTGGCGGTGGCGGCGGCCAAGCCGGCGAGCGCGGGTCGCTGATCGGTCGCATGACGGCCTTTCATACGGATGTTCCCGCGCATGCGTCCGACATAGTGCTGGTACGTCCATCCGATCGATCAATCACTGCATCAGTGGCGGTGTCAAAGTCCGTTGATGCATCGATCGAATATTGGCGCGCCGGCGACACCGTCAAGCAGCACACTGCGCCCGTTCGTGTTGAGCCTGGGCATGTTGCACTGATTGAGTTGAAGGATTTAGCACCCGGCACCGCGTATCGCTACCGGCTGATCACCCAGAGTGGCGCCGATGCCGCAGTGCCCGGCGAGGAGCACGGATTCCGAACGCAAGCTCCCGCTGGAAAGCCATTCACCTTCACCATGCAGGCGGATTCGCACCTGGACGCCAACATGGACCCAAAGGTCTATACCCGCGCGCTACAGAACGCGCTGGCAGATGCGCCCGATTTCCATATGGACCTCGGCGACACCTTCATGACTGACAAGCGTCGCGATGACTTTCACCAAACCGCTCCGCAGTACGAAGCGCAGCGCTGGTACTTCGGGCAACTGTGTGCTGACGCGCCGCTCTTCATGACGCTTGGAAATCACGACGGCGAATCCGGCAGTGCTGGCACACGCCCCGATGACATGGGTCCGTGGTCATTCACTATGCGCACGGAACGCTTCCCCGCTCCTGTCATCGCTTCCGCGACGAGCGGCGCAAACGGCGGGATGTATTCGGGTCTCACCACCATGACCGATGGCCGTGGCTCCAACTATTACGCGTTCACTTGGGGTGATGCGTTGGTGGTAGTGCTCGATCCATTCTGGCCGACGACCGAGCGCGCGGGCGGTGGTGGGCGAGGTGGATCTGGCGGCGGAGGTGGTGGCGGCGGTGGACGCGGTGGACCTGGCGGTCCCGATGGTCCCGGCGGACCTGGGCAGGCCGCAGCAAAGAAACTCGAACCAACCGACCAAAGTTGGACTCGCACGCTCGGTCGCGCGCAGTACGACTGGCTGGCGAGAACACTCGCAGCGTCGAAGGCGAAGTACAAGTTTGTCTTCATCCACCATCTTGTTGGCGGATTGGGTGGGCAAGAGTCGCGCGGCGGTGTGGAGAGCGCGCCCTTCTTTGAGTGGGGCGGCAAGAATGCGGACGGAACGCCCGGGTTCGCCGCACACCGACCCGGTTGGCCGATGCCGATTCATGACCTCTTAGTAAAGAATGGCGTTTCTGCGGTGTTCCATGGTCACGACCATGTCTATGTGCATAGCGAACTTGATGGCGTGACATACCAGTGCGTGCCGCAACCTGGCAACGCGCTCGGCGGAACGAGGAGCGCAGAGGAATACGGGTACGCATCCGGCACCATTCTTGGAAGCCCTGGACATGTACGCGTGCGGGTAACGCCCGATGCAGCAACCGTCGACTTTGTGCGCGCCTCGCTCGGAGACGAAGGCAGCGGTGGCCGCAAAGAGAAAGAAGC
>CALQCP020000056.1 GCA_943329105.2 Chitinophaga pinensis
CATCCAGCCGGCGTAGCCGAAATTCGGCCAACTTCCGTAAGTTCCTGGGTAACCCAAGTAATCATTGCCCGCCACGCCCGGAGCCGTCATGCCGGTTGTTGCGTATCCAGTTCCATACGAAACGATTCCGTTATTCACATAGCTATTCATATAGCCAGCCGTGAATCCAAAGGTCACCGTGTCGGCAGTTGAACCCATGACGCGCACGAAGGTCACTCCGTAGACCGGCGAACTCGGCGGCATCACGTACATCAACTGCGGCACTGCATCGCACAACACCCATGGTCCGGTGGCAGCGTCGGAAGTGAACCACGCTGCATCTTGACACAGGTAGTACGAGCCCTCACAGAGAATCAGTGGCGAACTTGCGTTACTTGCCCAACTCAAACTCGTTCCATCAATCGCCACGAAACGCGCCGGACCACCGATCGTGGACAGCGATGCCTTTGCCTTCGATCGATCCAAGGTGGCAACGTGAGGAACTGACTGCTGATAGATCGCATCATTTGCAGCGGATGTTCCTGGTACTGCCGCCAGCACATTGCCCCACGTTCCCTTCGGATCGATCGCTGCGAACGACGATGGAAGCGCGGATGGTTTGACATAGCTCCACGGACCGTTCATCAAATCACCGCTCGTGAACCAACGACCAGAGGCAAGCAAATACCAAGTGTTTGATGTGGTGGCAGTGAAGAGATCGCAGTTTGCATTTGATATCGCAAAGAGACCGTCGGCGACCTGCGCCAAATTGGGGGCGCCGTTGATCGACACCATGCAGAGCGGACTGGTACTGACCACGATCTCAGGCAGTTGACTGGAAGGCCCCGCTGGGGGCGCTGAATTTCCAGACGGGGCCGCGCTTGAACCGTCCGGTTGCACTGCGGCGGCGCTGGACCCGCTCGACTGCGCGGCGCCTGTACTCCGCGGCAATGCTGCATTGATAGCGCTTGCCACCGAATCAGCGGGCGCTGCGCCGCTGGTGAATGGACCGCTGAAAATGGACGCATGCATCCATGTACTGTCGCCAACCCGCGTGAACCAGGTGTTACTTGCGGAATCGAATGCCAAGAGCGATGGCGTGTTCTGTGCAATGCCAACACCCGATCCAACATCACGAAGTACTGGCGCACCATCAAGGAGCAGCAACACCGCGGGATGATCAATGACTCGAATCACCGGCGCTGCATTTCCCATCGGCGCCGCGTCCGCCTGCAACGATGTCACTTGCATGTTCTCCAGCACCACTGAACGCTGAACAGTGAAGGTTGCACTAGCAAGCATCTGCTGCAGAATCGCCGTAGTAGCAGTGGAATCTTGGCTGCCAGCCAACTGCACGCGCGTCACTTGCATGCCGGAAACCTGAATGAGTCCAGCGGCAAGGTCATTATCAAGTGTGGCGCTGAAGAACATCGCTCCATAGGTGCGCTGCGCGCCTGGCGTTGCAATCCGGAACGCCGCGCGACCGGTACTTGCCGTGCCAATGATGGACTCGAACTGCGGTGTGTACAGGGTGTACACCGAACCATTCACCGCCGCGACCTGCGGCCAAAAGGTCTCGCCGTTGTCTTGATCGGGCGCGGGTGGCAGGTTGTCCGGATGGGTGAGCCCAGGTGCAATCGAGTACTCGCCAGAAACTTGCGCGCTGGCGTGGCCGACCGTCAGGCACAGCATCGCAAAGGCAGTGGCGGCGGACAGATAGGAACGGTGCTGCGTGGGGTTGCCCATCGCCTCATGGTATGTACCCACGGCGTGGATGACCGAGGGGAGGAAACCCCTGGCAAACTGGTCAATTCTCGACTGAAAATGTGAGTTTCCCCTCGGGACTGGGTCATCGGAACATGGCAGGTCGGCCGCTGCGACCGAGCGCATTCTTAACCGAATTAAGACAGTGCCCGACCATGAAACCACGAAAGTGCCAAGTAACTTCTTGAAGTCTTTGAGATGGACGTGAGCACACATGAGCGAACCGATCAAATCAATCCCTGATGGAGTCATTGTGGTCCTTTCAGGCCGCCTCGATTCGAAGAACGCAGCTGAGACACTCACCCTGATCCGTGCCTCCATGAACCCAAGTGCGAAGCGGGTGGTCTTTGACCTCACCGCACTAGTGTTTATGGCGTCAGCAGGTCTTGGTGTGCTCGTGCAATCGGCAGGACTCGCCAAGGCGAATGGCGGAAGCGCTCATCACTTTGGAGCCAGCCCTGCCATCATTCAGTTGCTGCGGATTGCCGGGTTGGGAGCGGTGATCACGCCGTACCAAATGCAACCCGAGTCAGCCAAGGCACCCAGTTGAACACGTCCGATCACTTGACAACATTTCCGGCCATTGCCATTTTCCTCGCAGGGCTGGCCTTCTTCTTTCATGGTCTGGATGGTGTCAAGGAATCCCTCAAGTCGATGGCCGGACGCTCGCTGCGCCAGCGCATTGAGCGATTCACCTCAACGGGCGCACTTGCAGCACTGTGGGGATTCATTCTCGGAGCGCTCGCCCAAAGTTCCACCGCGGCGTCGTTCATCGTTACTGGCTTTGTATCGAGCCGCTTGTTGACGCTCCGACGTGCGCTCACGATGATTGCATGGGCCAACCTCGGTACGGTGGTTCTCCCATTCATTGCATCATTTGATATTCGTACTGCCATCGCGATGATCCTGGGCGTCGGCGGTCTGTTGGCAACCTTCCGTGCCGGCCGCGAATTCCTACTTCCCGCGTGGCGTGGTCTGTTCATGCTGGGTCTACTGATGCTCGGCCTGCAATTCCTGAAGGACGCCACGGGCGGTATCCCCGATGAGCCGTGGTTTAGGCAGTTTGCGCAGACCTTGGGCGATTCGCTCATATTCGGCTTCGTGGTGGGGATCGCATCGCGATTGGTGATCCAGTCAACATCAGCGATCGTGGTGATCGTGGTGACGTTCGTCAACAGTGGCATCCTCACTGACAGCCAAGCTGCCATGATGGTTCACGGGGCTGGTGTGGGTGTTGGTGCGACGGTGCTCCTGATGGGCCGCAGTTCACGTGGCCTACCCCGACAACTGGCATACTTCCAAGCGATCATCAACTCCGCTGCGGGCGCCATATTGGCGCTTGAAGTGATGACTACAAAGTTCACAGGACTGCCAAGCCTGATGGACCTGATTCGTAACACCATCACCTCGGACTCAAGCCGCATGCTGGCGATCGTGTACGTGGTGCAGCAATCGCTCTGCGTTGGAATTGCCGAACTGTGTGGTAGCCGTTGGACAGGGTGGCTGAACCGGCTCAGCCCGCCAACCGACGCGCAGAATCTTGCCACGCCGATGTACATCGACCAAGGTGCGGGTGTTGATCCCACCAGTTTCTTGGACATGATTGCGCGCGAGCAATCGCGCATCGTCGAGCGGCTTCCCGACATTCTTGACTGCGTGCGTTCTGATGGCGAACGAACCCTGGCGGAATGCAACCACATGGCGGAGTCGTGCAAGTCACTCGGCGCTGAGATCCATCATGCGCTCCGAGAACTTTCGCAGACGCGGCTTGATCGGCAAGATGCTGAGCAATTGCTGGCGTTGGACATCAAGCAACGCGCCGTCGACCAATTGGTCACCGAGGTCGCGCACTTCGCCCGCGCATCACTCGATGAACGCCGGACCAGCGAAACGGGGAGCGAGTCCGACGGCAACGCGCTGTTGTTCGGGATGACGGAAGGACTGCACTTGGTGCTCTCGCAACTGGTGGAGTGCGAGCGCAGTCGTGTACCGAGCGATGTTGCCATGCTGCTAATGATTGTCAGCGACCGCGGCGACCTCATGGAACAACTGCGGGCAGACATTGCAACGTCAACATCACGCGGCGCTCGACCAGGACTGCAGTACACGTTGGCACTCTTCGAGCGGGCGATGTGGCTGGTTGGAAAGGTAGCTCCGGCGAATGGCGCCGATGAGCTCGACGACACGAATGGCATGAATGGTATTGATGGCATTGGTGGCAGCGGCGGGACTGGCGGTACTGACGGCACTGACCGCACCGATGACACGCTTAGCAACCCGACCACTCAAGCACCCTCCGCATCCGATTCACTCCAACACGCATAGCGGACCGGCACACCCTGACGTGCCGTTACTTCGGAACAGTCGCAGCAACCGCGGCCTGCGCATGCTCTTTGAAGAACCGAGCAATCAGCGCACTCGAACCCTTGGGATATTCATGGCCGCCTTCATGAATGACGGTCACCAGTGGCGCGCCCTTGCTCGATTCGTAGAGCGTTGCGGTCAGACCGCCCTCAGCGGCCCACGGCTTACCCTCACTTATGCACGCATTCGCAGCGCGAACGTTCTCGAACGTTCGCTCCTGCCACGAGAATTTCACTATGGGGTCATCCTTACCCGCCACGTGAATCACCGGTAACGGTTTGATGTCCGCGGTCGGCTTCAGGTACGCACCAGCCACTGGTCCGATGGCCGCGAGCGTTGCACCGCGTGTCTGCCACAACAAGTAACTGAAGAACCCGCCGTTTGAATGTCCGGCAGAATAGGTGTGTCGTCCATCAAGCTTGTACTCCGCACGCAATGAGTCAACCATGGCGTCATACAACTTGATGTCGCGGTCTCCGTTGTTGCCAGCAGCGGTTTGCCAGCCAGACTTCTTGCCATCTGGGTCAACAAGCGGACTCACGGTGTTCAATCCTTGCGGATACACAACGATTGCTTCGGGCCAAGCGGTTTCAAATGCCGCAGTTGCGCGCGAATGCACTGCGTTACCGCCGTGACCGTGCCAACAGAACACCAGGGGAGTCTCAGCAGTTCGGTTGGCCGCGGGTGGAAGGCACACCAGTGCGGTGCGAACCACTCCGTCCACCGTCCATTCCCGCTTGGAAACGCTGGCGCTGTCGCTCGCGGTGCTGGGCGTACCAGTGGTCCGATTCGGCGGTTGCGTCGCAGACGGCGTCGGCGGAGCCACGCACGCGCACACCAACACGATTCCAATGAGTTTCATACGAATATAGTACGCATATTGGAGGTGGGATCACTGCACACCCCGCTCGCACAACAACACTCATGACGCACTCCGCCATACGCCCTGCTACCCGCGCCGATCTCCCAGAGATTCTTGACATCTACAACGCATCAATTGCTGCGCGGATGTCCACCGCGGACTTAGTACCCCAATCAATGGTTGCACGCGAGGCCTGGTGGGAGCAGCGCAATCATGACACGCGACCAGTACTAGTGACCGAGCGCGCCGGGCGCGTGGTCGCGTGGGGCGCATTCACCAACTTTAAGGACCGCGCTGGGTACGCACCAACTGCGGAAATCAGCGTCTATGTAGATCCGTCAGCAGTCGGCAGCGGGCTCGGAAGCGCAATGCTTGACGAACTGCTTTCGTGCGCAGTCGCGTGCCAGATCGACCGAGTCATTGGAATCTGCTTTGAACACAATCACGCCAGCCTTCGACTGGCACGATCACGTGGTTTTGAAGAGTGGGGGCGGTTACCTGAAGCCTGCAATATGGATGGCGTCCGTCGCTCCGTGGTGATTCTTGGAAAGATCATTTCAGCGCCGCATTCATAAATTACATGCGCTACTGATCAGCGTTCCGAGCGCGGAACATTCACCCGACAACCTGAGCCACAATTCCATCCGGCAACGCATCAAGGAACATTCGTCCGTAACGCTTGGTGATGATGCGTGGGTCCAGTACCACCACCCTGCCCTCGTCAGTGGAACTACGGACCAGGCGCCCGAATCCCTGCTTGAAGCGCAGCACCGCGCGCGGAAGTGAGTCTTCGGAGAATGGCTTTCCGCCGCGCGATTCAATCAGTTCATGACGCGCTTGCACAATTGGGCGATCTGGCACCTCAAACGGAAGCCGGGTGATGATCACATTGCGCAACGCCCGACCGCGCACATCAACACCCTGCCAGAAACTGGCGACGCCAAACAGCACGCTGCGTTCATCGGTACGGAATCGTTCCAGCAATGTGTTGCGGGGCACCCCGATGCCTTGAATGTGCAGCGGGAAACCGTCATCAACAAGCCGATCGGCAATACGCTCAGCGGCCGCATTCAGCGTTCGAAAACTCGTAAAGAGCACAAACGCACCGCCGTCAGTCTCGCGGATGTGGCTCAGAACGCGCCCTGCTAATTCATCCTCATAATCAGGGTGATTTGGCTCCGGCATGGTGCGATCAATGATCAGTGTGACCAAGCGCGCATAGTCAAACGGACTTCCAAGTTCCAGCGTCTGCGGATCGTCGCACCCAAGGCGAATGGCGGCGTGTCGAAAGTCACCATGACTGGTCGCAAGCGTGGCGCTGGTGAGCACCACGCCCTTGTCTTGCGCAAAGAGATGTTCGCGCAGAATCGGTCCAACGTCGACCGCCGCACATACCAGGGTCATGTTGGGGCGCTCGCCGCCGCGTCGCTTCTTACCAATCTCTACCCAATACACGCAACCCGCCAGCGCCTGCGCCAAGAGATCACGCGCACCGGTCGCGTGCCCTTCCGCGCGCGCCGCATACGAGTTAAGTTCAAATTGATCAGCTTCATTGGCAATACGGTCGCGCAACATGCGCAGCGTTGCGGCCAGTTGCAACATGGGCGCACTCAGGTGATCCCGCACCGCATCCTTGTTACGCATACGTCCCGATGATTCTGCATATTCCTCATGCCAGCGCCACAGTGCGTCAAACTGCCTATCCGCCGCGCTTTCGCAGTCCCGAATGCAGCGAATGGCGTCTTCAATGGCTGTTTCCGCGGAGTCATCGGAGCGCATGGCACTGAGGTATCCACGGCCCGTGCTGGTTTGATACAGCGTGCGCAAGAGATGCCGAACGCCGCTCTCGGAAAGTCGAATACCAAAGTTCTCTGCCGCAACATCTTCGATCTCATGCGCTTCATCAAGAATCACATGGTGGTAATTCGGGAGCACTCCGCCAGTCGCACCAGCGCGGGCGCGCATGGCCAAGTCAGCAAAGAACAACGCGTGATTGGTGATGAGCAGCTGCCCATTCTCCATACGCCTGCGCGCCGCTTGATAGAAACACTTGTCAAAGGTTGGGCAGCGCCGCCCCATGCAATTGTGCGCGTCGCTCTGCACTTGATCCCACACTTCGCTGCGCGGCAACTGCGGAAGCGTTGCTAACGATCCGTCAGTAGTGTGGTACGCCCACTGCTCAACACGACGGAGGTCATTGCGATCTTCATCATGCGCAAAGAGGCGTCCCTCGCGCTCGCTGGCTAGTTTGAGGCGGCGCAGGCTGACATAGTTGCCGCGGCCCTTCACCAGCACCGAACTGAATTCCTCGGGAATCACCGCATTAAGAAGCGGAATGTCCTTCTCAATCAACTGCTCCTGCAGACTGATGGTATTGGTAGCCACCACCACGCGTTCGCCGCGTTCCACAATGCGCCGAATGGCAGGAATGAGATACGCAAAGCTCTTGCCGACCCCGGTGCCTGCTTCCACAAACAATCGCTGCCGCTCTTCAAACGCGCGCTCCACCGCACTTGCCATCAGAATTTGCTGTGGACGCACTTCAAAGCCGGACAATCGCCGCGCGATTGCCCCGGTGTCGGAAAGCAACATATCAACAGAGAGTGTCACCCCAAGGGCCTTCGCTTTGGCTCGCCCGGCAGACGCGGGTAATTGCGCGGTGTGGCACGCGTCTTCTCTAGGACCACCACCGTGCCGGTAGCCGTCTTGTGCAAGTCAACAACATGCGTGTGCAGTTTGTAGAGCGCTGGCTTGGCCTCTTCCACTTCCTCAGCAGCCTTGTCACCCTTGATCAGAAAGATCGATCCCGCTTCCCGCGCAAATGGAACGGTGAGCTCAGCAAGCACATTGAGTTTGCCAACCGCACGTGCCACCACAGCGTCATACTTGGCGCGGTGATCATGATGGTCCTGGCCCGCCGTCTCAGCGCGATCGTTCAAGATGCGCGCATTGGAAATACCCAGCGCCGCGATGGTTTCCTTGATGAACGCCGCCTTCTTGCCAGTTGCCTCAAGCAGCGTGAACTGCACTTCGGGCATGACAATGGCGAGCGGGATTCCGGGAAGTCCTCCACCCGAACCAATATCAATCACAGCCTTTGCTTCGGCACTCGCAAGGAACGGCACCAGGGTCAGGCTGTCTTGAATGTGTCGCACCCACATGGCTTCCGGCTCAACGATGGCGGTCACATTGAAGCGCGTGTTGGCATCGCGAAGCGCTTCCAAGTACGCGCGCAGCCGCTCGGCATCACCAGGCTCAAGTTCAATGCCCATGGTGGCGAGTGCTTCAGTGACCGCTGCTGGAATGTTCGGAACAGGCGGCAGCGGCGGCAGCGATGACGACGAAGGCAGATCAGCAGCTGAGGAATTGGTTGATTCAGTATGAATGGCGAGACTTGTAGGGTTAAGGTGATGAATGAGGGTGAAATTGCAACGTTCAGTAGTGCACCAATTGTGAATCTTAGGCGTCGAGGTCAAAGCCCCTCGATCGCCGGCTGGCTACCGCAAAAAGGACACTGGTGGTGATCCACAGACACACCAGGCTCGAGCCGCCGTAACTCACGAACGGAAGCGTCATGCCAGAAACCGGCAACACGCCGATGGTCATGCCGGTATTCACCATCAATTGCAGGAACACCATAGCACCGATCCCCACCGCAACCAAGCGTCCAAACATGGTTCCGGCGCGCACTCCCACCATGAATGCCCCAAATGCATAGATTGCTGCCAGCGCCCACAGCGCCAGGCCCCCCAGAAGCCCCCAGCGACAAACAATGACCGCAAAGATCATGTCCGTGTGCTCTTCGGGCAACCGGTTGTAGTGAATCAGCGCGCCAGACTCTGACTTGCCAGAACCAACAATCCCGCCCGCTGCCGCCAGGGTGACCGCTCGGCTCGACTGAAATCCGTTCCCGTTGTTGAGACGCGTATCGCCAACAATCTGCGCGATCAGTGTGTCAATGCGATCGCGTTGATGCTTCTTGAGGACGGGATAACTGCATGGCGCCAGAACCACTGCAATGCACGCAATGATCAGCAAGTACTTGATGCGCGCACCGGCGGCCAGCAGCATCACTAAAAGCACCGGCGCGAACAGTAGCGCACTATCAAGATCCGGCTGCAAGATGATCAGCCCCACCGGAACAAGCGTCACCACCATGGTGGCGATAATGCCACTGAAGCGCTTCACATGAGCCGTGGTGCGCATCCACGCGGCCATGGCAACTACCCAGGTGAGCTTGATCAATTCGCTGGGCTGAAAGTCCAGCGCCCCAAGATTAATCCAGCGGCGCGCGCCGTTGCGTGGGCGCACGATCGAGTCCGGCACAAATGGAATCAATAGCAGCACCAAGAACGCCAGGTTCACTGCAAAGAGGAGCCACGCCCAACGCCGCATCCAACGCCATTGTTGCGCACCAACAAAGGCGGCTGCAAGCATGCCAACAATGAGAAATCCAAACTGCCGTTGCGCAAGCACTGGCTCCGTGGTGCCAATGGCCGCAATGCCCAGCAGACTCAGGCCCAGTCCAGCCAACACGGGCAACCACGCCCAATGCAACCACTGCCGATCCGCGGTGCGCGTGTCAACCGCGCGCTCACGGCGCAATCCGCGCGCCAGCGAATTCGATACCAGGATGCTCATCCAGCGCCTCCGGTTGGCTCAATATCATCAGCACCGATTGGCTGCAACGGCTTACGCGCGGGGCGCGATTTCGGATCCCCTTGCAAGTAACCCTCGTCTATCAACGCATGAATCACCTGATTGGCAATCGGCCCCGCAGACTTGCCGCCCGATCCGCCGTGCTCCAACAGCACCGCCACCGCATAGCGCGGTCGGTGCTCCTGCGCGTCGCCAACCAGACCAACAAACCATGCGTGATTCAATCCAGTAATCGTGCGGTCGAACGTGCCGTTGCCGTCATCGTCAACCTTGAGCGGCGAAGCCTGCGCTGTACCGGTCTTGGCCCACACCATCACGCCGGGGGCATTGATGATTGCCTCCGGCCTTCGATCTTCGTAACTCACATGATTGCCCGTGCCGTGCTGCTCCTCCACTGCCTGCCGCAACCCTTCAAATGCGCGCTCGCAACTATGCGGGTTCAATTTCAAATCGCCAGTCCGACGCGCCGCACGACCCGGAATCGGAGTGACCAACAACTCCGCATCGCGAATCACTCCGCCGCGCGCAAGTGTTGCGTAGGCGTTGGCTGCCTGCATGGGCGTCCACGCGATCGGACCTTGACCAATACCGGCGATGACTGGAACGATGCGATCGCTTGAGGATTCAATCTTGGCGATCGCCTGCGCCGATGGCAGAATGCCTGGATGCTCGCCCGTGAGTCGATCCCCAACGATGTTGCCCGCTTCATCCAATCGCGGCTCCCATCGGGCAATACCAATGTCCAACTTCTGGCCAAGTCCAAAGTTGCGATACCAATCAGTGAGTGTGCGCAGACCCATACGCTGCGCGACGGTGTAGAAGTAAATGTTGCAACTGCGACTGATGGCCGCCTCCACACCCAGCGGTCCAGCGATGACTTTGCTGTGCGTCAGGTAATTATTCTGCTTCGTATAGATCCAGCAGCGCCCGAACGGATCGCCCTCGCCGAAGAAGTGTCCGTTGCACTCGATTTCCTCATCGGCCCCAAACACTCCGCTGCGTACCGCGCTCACGTACACAATTGGCTTGATGATCGAGCCAGGCGGATAGGAGCCTTCAATAGCACGATTCAACGACGGATTACGTGCTGCACGCACGACGTCATCAAAGTCCTCACCCGCGGCGACCGTGGGCCATGACACCATCGAGAGAATCTCGCCAGTATCGACATCAAGTACCACTGCAGCTCCATTGAGCGGCGCCAAAAAGTTCAATGGCATTGGCTTCGGTGTGCCGTCCTTATCCCAGCCGTAGTGCCACTGCTGCGCGCGCGCGAGTCCGACTTCTGGCATGAACAGCGCCTGCACGCGGGCCTGCAAAGCAATATCGAGCGTCAGTTGTAAGTCTGATCCAAGCACCGGATCGGTTCGCGATGTCTCATTGGTATCCAG